>JAOUMJ010000042.1 GCA_029881495.1 Nitrospinota bacterium
TGCCGACCGCGTAAGCGAAGTTGCCGTAGCCGCCGAGGAGCAGGCCGCCACCACTACCGAGATAACCAATAACACGGTAAACGTATCGCGTGTAGCCAAAGAGATGGCAAACGGCGCCGAGCAGACCTCCGCCGCCGCGCTTGACCTTACAAAGCTCGCTGGCGACCTGACCTCGATGGTCAAGCAGTTCAAGATCTAGCTTTCTTTACCTGTTCAAAACTGTTGTCTCCGTCCTGGTTGAAAGCGGCCTGATACTTCGCAGTGATTTTATCCTGAGCTATTCAGTCTATTTTCTTCTTAGAAGAAAGACCGATAGAATTTCCAAAATTTTGTTTGGAGTAAAAGGTATGGAGAGCACTAGTAGGCGGTTATAAAATCCCGGGATAATCACTTTGCGGTTTTTTTTCATAAACTGGTTGTATGCAATTTTTGCAACTATTTGTGGTTCCATCACGAGTATTTTAAATAACAGCGTGTTTTCCATATTGGCTTTCTTTGCAAATTCGGTTCTCGTTGCACCGGGGCATAACGTCGACACTGTCACCCCTGTTCCTGAAAGTTCTGCCCTGAGTGCGCTTGAAAAACTTAAAACGTATGCTTTCGTGGCGCAATAAACGGCATCCATGGGGCAAGGGGTGAATGAACCTGTTGATCCCAAATTTAGGATTTTTCCGTAATTGTTTTTTATCATTCCAGGCAAAAACAGTTTCGTAAGTCCGGTAAGAGCCATGATATGAACTTGTACCATCCGAAGTTCGTTATCAAGCATGGTTTCGTGGAACTTGCCGCTTTCGTTAAATCCGGCGTTGTTCACCAATATGTCGACATGAATGTTCTGATTTTTAACAGCAGAAAATATTTCTTCTGGCGCGTTGGGCTCCGAAATATCCTTTGCAATAACGTAAATTGCAACATTGTAATTGCGCTCTAGATCTTCTTTTTGCGAATTCAGCTTTTCCCCGTTTCTCGAAACCAAAACAAGGTTAAATCTCTCTTTTGCAAACTTTTTGCTAAGTTCAAGTCCGATACCACTTGTGGTTCCAGTTATAAGCACCGTTTTCGTTTCATTCTGTTTTTTGTTTTTCATTTAATCCTCCAAATATAATGACCATGGGTCATTATGTATGTAAAAAAAATTTAGCTGCTACGGATCGTTTTCATACCATTGACAATAATTGTCAACATTTCAGATAATTTTTCTTCTAATCTCAACTGAAAGACCTCCATTTTTTCAGTTTCAATAACTTTTTTAACCACTGGTGCAGGGCGTGAAAGCTGAATGATACCTATTAGCAACGCCTGAAAATGAAGTAAAAACCTTGCTCCATCGTTTTCACTAAAAAAAGGTAGGCATTGTTCGACCAACTCCCCGGTTGCGAGTACTTCAGCAAGTAGGAACTTCTTGAAATCCAACGCGGTTTCATAGTCGATGTTTTGTTCCAGGATAATATGAAGTATGGGTGTGAGCTGGAGCATCAAAGGTTGGCACGCGAGGGAATCCATAATATTTTTAACGAACTCCTCAATATCGCCAAACTTTTTGCGTTGCAACGAAGCTTTTAACCGACCTTTGAAATTTTCAAACCATGACTTATATTCCCTGATTTGCAATTGAAGGAACAAATCCTCTTTGGTTTTGAAATAAAGAAAAATTGTACCTTTTGCCAGTCCCGCCTTTCTGGCAATTCTGGAGACGCTTATGTTTTGAAAATCTCCTTTGCCCAATAGATCTACAGCGGCATTAAGAATAGTTTCCCTCCTTTCAAGTTTTTCGTCACTGCTTACAGCGCGTAGTTTTTTAACCATTGTTTTTATCCTGATAAATTAATTGCCGGAAGTATAAATGACCGGCGGTCATATGTCAATTCAAAGTATCAGTAAATCGCACCCGTACAAATACCGAAAATTTGATATAATAACTTCATGGCTGTGAAGTGGAGCGGCAGGAAAATAATTCATATCGATATGGATGCCTTTTACGCCTCCATTGAGATGAGGGATAATCCCTCCCTGAAAAAGAGGCCGATAGCGGTCGGCGGAAGCCCGGGAGAGCGCGGGGTCATCTCGACAGCGAATTACGAGGCGAGGAAGTACGGCGTGAAGTCCGCGCTCCCGTCGTCTAGAGCGATGCGCCTCTGCCCGAATCTCCTCATACTCCCACCCGACATGAAAAAATATGTAGCCGTATCAAAGGTAATACGGGAGATATTCAGCCGGTTTACGGAGATCTACGAGCCTCTCTCTCTCGACGAGGCGTTCCTGGACGTCACCGGATCGACCGATTTTCAGGGGAGCGCCTACCTGATCGCGAAGGAGATAAGGAGACTCATTTTCAAGGAGACGTCTCTCACCGCCTCGGCTGGGATATCGCACAACAAGTTTCTCGCGAAGGTTGCAAGCGACTGGAAAAAGCCCGACGGCCAGTTTTTGATAAGCCCGGAGATGGTTGATGAATTCATGCCCCCTCTCCCTGTGCGGAAGATCTTCGGGGTGGGGCGGGTGACAGCCGAGAAGATGGGGGAGATGGGGATACATACTTGCGGCGACCTTCAAAAGCTGTCTGTGGAAAAACTTGTCTTGAAATTCGGCGGATTCGGGCGCGAGCTCTATCGCCTCTGCAGGGGGGATGACGACCGCCCGGTGGTGACTTCGCGCGTCCGGAAATCATTAAGCGTCGAGAGAACATTCAGCAGTGATCTGGCCGGGGAGGAAGAGCTCCTTGGGAAACTCCCCGGCCTCTATTTCGAATTCAGGGAGAGGCTCTCGCGGCATATCGAAAAGAGGGGTGCGTCACCGCTCAAGACGATGTTCGTAAAGATACGCTTTTCCGATTTCTCTTCGACGACGGTTGAGCGCCCCGTCGCGCCGGATATGCGCGCGGAGAGTTTCATCCCGCTTTTCAGGGAGGGTTACGAGCGCGCCGGAATGCCGGTAAGGCTCATAGGACTCGGTGTGAAGTTCGCAGGCTCCCCCTCCAGCCGCTCAATATCTGCCGAAGAGTCCCGCCAGCTCGCCTTTTTCTGATTTTCGAAATTTGACCAAGCGGATTATAGGAAATCCTGTAGTGAGTCAGTATTAATTCAAAATCTGTGAGTTTGGTTATAGCCAATCTTTGGCTCATTGGATTTTAGTTTGCAAATATACTCGGCTTCTTTTCTGCCAACTTCTTCCTTATCTGTTGATTCAAATAATATTTCTTTTCTGATTGTGAAATCAAATAGCTGTTCTTTTGTAAAATCTTTCTGAACTATTTCATTGTTCCACGAGCCAAAATAACGCAAAGAATGCCCACTTCCACCGACATCCTTGCCAACGTAAATTTTACCATTAGGAAATGTAAGCTTATATACAACGTAATCAAGATGCATATTGTTTGTCCTCACTATGCCAGTTTCGCAATATCCCCTAGTTTCTAGAGTTTGTCAGTAGCCTCGGTTGCCAGTTTATTTATATCTCAAATTTGGTTTGAGTGGTTAGACCTTGCAGCATTATGACAAGGAGAGGAAGGAGTTGCATCTCCGGCGTTATCCAAGCCGACTCACTACCGAAATTCCTAAAGAATTTGTTTTCAGTGGATTAGGTGATAGACTAAATAAATTAGGGAGATTAGTAGAAGGGATTATGAGGATTACCAGAGGACTATTCATCGGGACATTCTGTCTTTTTCTCGTCGCTTGCGGCGGGGAGGGGCCGAATAGCACTGCGGACGCCTCCGTTCCGCCCGATGAGACAAGGAGCAAACCTCTCACCGAGCTGAGCAAAGCGTCGCTTTCGCAGATGGAGATGGATGTCTTTAACCTCAACATCCCGGTAGAGAAATGCGATATTCGCAACTCCCCTTTCGCTTCCGATATGCTTTCCGTTATCACTGAACTTAACCTGCACCTCGGAGAGCTTGAGAACATCGAGCCTTTGGTCAGGGAGGTGCTCCTTCTCTCCGTTCCTCCCCGCGAGGAGGGGACAGTGGGGATATACCTCTGCGACGATTTGGAGTTCAGCGCGTCGACGCTTTTCCGCTCAACATTCATTTCGAACCAGTTCCTTGAGAGACTTCGCGACGGCGCAAGAACATGGGGGAGCGACGAGCTCTTCCTCCCCGCGCTTTCATACGTCGTATTCCATGAGTTTGCCCACGCCGCTCTGAACCATTCGGTGGTGAAACTTCCGGGGGAGAACGACTCCGGCTTTCCGGCTGTTGACAGGTTTGAATTCGATTTCCCGCAGGAGGTCGAGGCGGACCGCATAGCCTACAACCTTATGACCGCAACGGGTCAGGACCTTCTCGGCATAGTGGTAGCGCAGTCGCTGGATAACCTGTAATCTCTCTCCCATATGGGACGCGTCATTTCCAGCTGGGGCAATTACCCGAAAGTAACGGCAGAAACCTCTTCATTCCATATCGAGGAACAGCTCACCCCGCTTGTTCAAAACGGCGCAGACATCATTGCCAGGGGGATGGGGCGCTCATACGGCGATTCCGCGCTCGCGCTTCAAGCGATATCGACCCTCCCGCATAACCGGATAATTTCATTTGATGAAGAGAGCGGTTTGATAACATGCGAATCGGGGGTAACTCTTGAGACGATCCTCGACGAACTTGTTCCGAGGGGGTGGTTTCTCCCGGTTACGCCGGGGACGAAATATATCACGGTCGGCGGGGCGATAGCTTCGGACGTTCACGGCAAGAACCATCACAAGGAGGGGACATTTTCCGAGCATGTCATCTCGCTTAGGATAATGCTGGCCGACGGAAGCGTGGTCGACTGTTCGCCAACGGAAAACGAAATTCTATTCCGATCTACATGCGGAGGGATGGGGCTTACCGGAATAATTCTGTCAGCTATATTCCGCATGAAAAAGATCGAAAGCGCATGGATAAAGCTGAAGGAGATTCGCGCTTCAGGTCTCAGAGAACTGATGAGCCTTTTTGAAGCTTCGGTTGAAAGCGAATATTCGGTGGCATGGATAGATTGCCAAAAGCGCGGGGGCGATATGGGGCGAGGCGTGCTGATGCTGGGTGAACACGCAACGAAGGGTGAACTCCCTCCCGGCAGGGAACCGCTTGCTCTTCCGCGAAAAACGCGGCTGACTGTCCCTTTCTTTCTCCCCGGCTTTCTTCTTAACAGGTATTCCGTCACGGCGTTTAACAATGTTTATTGGTCGTTGCATGGCGGAGCGGAGCGGCTGGTCGACTACGACACATTTTTCTATCCTCTTGATTTTGTCGGGAGCTGGAACAGGATATACGGAAGGGCCGGCTTTCTGCAGTATCAGTTCGTCCTTCCAAGGGAGTCTTCAATGAACGGGATTTCCGAGGCGCTTCGCGAGGTGGCGAGAAGCGGCAACGGCTCGTTCCTGGCGGTGCTTAAACTTTTCGGCGCAGAAAATAAAAATATCCTTTCATTCCCTATGGAGGGGTATACGGTAGCGCTCGACTTTCCCGTATCGGGAAAATCGTTCCGGTTGCTGGACCGCCTGGATGAGATTGTTGTCGCTAACGGCGGTAGGATCTATCTCACAAAAGACGCGAGAATGCCTCGTGATGTATTCAGAAAAGGGTATAAAAGAGCGGAGGAGTTTCTCGATCTGAGGCGGAGCGGTGGCGGGCATTCCCGTTTCATCTCTCTTCAGTCGGGACGGCTCGGAATATGACGGCTGGCGATTTCAGCCTTGGCGGGGTATTTTATCTGAATGAGTGAAAAGTGGATTCTCTTTTTGGGGGCCGGTTCCGATGTTGCGAGAGAACTTGCGAAGCTCTACGCGATAGAAGGTTACAACCTCTATCTTGCGGGGCGGGATGTATCCGAGATGGAGGAGCTTTCCTACGCTCTTTCCAGAGCGTACGGGATAAAGGGGAGAGGCGCGGGTTTCGACGCCCTTGATTATGATTCTCACGCGAGGTTTTACTCTTCGCTGGAACCAAAGCCTTACGGTGTCGTATGCGCGTTCGGCTATCTGGGGGTGCAGGAGAGGGCCGAGTCCGAATGGGATGAGGCGAAAAAGATACTGGATACGAATCTTACCGGCGCCGTTTCGATTCTGAATATCGCGGCGAACGATCTTGAATCGAGGAAGTCCGGATTTATTATAGGTATCAGCTCCACCGGGGGGGACAGGGGGCGTGCGACGAATTATATTTATGGAGCGGCCAAGGGGGGATTCTCTTCATACCTCTCCGGTCTGAGGAACAGGCTTTATCGGCATGGCGTATCGGTGCTTACGGTTAAACCCGGCTTCATGGCGACAAAGATGACCGCCCACCTCGGTCTGCCTAAGCTTCTTACTGCCTCGCCTGCCAGTGCGGCGGGGGATATTTTCAGGGCGGCGAGAAAGGGGAAAAACATTGTCTACACAAAGTGGTTTTGGGGGATAATCATGTTTGTTATTATCCATATCCCGGAGGGGATTTTTAAGAGGATGAAGATATGAATGACATTAGGGGGAATGATAATGGCTATTGATAAAGATCTGTTGCAGATATTGGCATGCCCCAAATGCAAGGGCGATCTGGCTCTCACCGCAGAGGGGGACGGTCTCGTTTGCGCGAAATGCAGGCTGATGTATGAAATCAGGGATGAAATTCCGGTGATGCTGATAGATGAAGCGATTCCGCTGGGCGAAGATTTAAAGCCGAAATAGGGGACATGACTGCAAGGGTTTCCGCCGCGGTTATCGCCTTCAACGAGGAGGATAAAATCGGCGATTGTCTCAAATCGCTTTCGTGGGTCGATGAGATAGTCGTAGTCGATTCGCACAGTACCGACCGCACAAGGGAAATCGCCGCAAGTTTCGGCGCGAAGGTCATTGAGCGGGACTGGCCTGGAAACATCAAGCAGAAGAATTTCGCGCTGGAAAGCTGTTCGAATGAGTGGGTTATTTCGCTGGACGCTGACGAAAGGATTTCCGAAGCGCTGAAGGGGGAGATCCAAAACGCCCTGCGCGATCCTGCCGCCGACGGGTATGCGATGCCCCGCAAGGTTTTCTATATCAACAGGTGGATCACCAATTGCGGATGGTATCCAGCCCCAAAGGTCAGGCTCGTAAAAAAGGATTTAGCGAAATGGGGGGGGGTCGATCCTCACGATACCCTATTTGTAAAAGGGAAGATCGGAAAATTTACAGGTGATATTTACCACCTGTCATTTGATTCGATTTTTGATCATTTCAGGACCATCGACAACTTCACCAGAATAGGCGCTATCGAGGCTCATAAAAAAGGGAAGAGAGCAGGCGTGATCGATATTACGCTACGGCCGTTATTTACATTTATTAAAATGTACGTTTTCAAACTCGGTTTTTTGGATGGTGTGCCGGGATTTATCGCCTCTTCCCTGTCCGCATACCATACTTTCTCAAAATACGACCGTTTATTTGATATTCAGGAGAGCGAATAGTTTTTTTTCTCGGTAATTCTGCGGCTTTTGCCGGATCCGCTATAAATCGTATGCCTGTTTATGCCTAAAAATAATACCTGTATCGTTTTAATATGCTTTAATTGTTGAAAAATCAAGCAAAATTTGCGTTTTTTGGATCTTTATAATAATATAATACACAAAGAGTATAGTTCCCTATTTTAGGTGAGCTGATTATTTTGGTGCTTATTAGTCTGTTTTCTGAATCTTGTTTTGAACAGGAATTATGCTTGGGTATGGTTTTGCTGTTTTTGCAGGTGTAACTCGTTTGAATACAATAGAAATAGATAAAATTGTATTTTCGTAGATATTTGGCTAGAGGGTATTAGACGAAATGTTTGCAAGGAATTCACGCCTTATTTTACTGGCTGTTTTGACAGTATTCCTGTCCGATTTTTCGGTGCATGCAGGTGTATATAGCGGGGTAATAAATTCAGATTTGGTAATGGCCGCGGTAAAAGGCGATGCTTCCAAGGTTCAATCGCTGCTCGATCAGGGGGCCGACGTAGACGCCCAGAACAAATATGGAAGCACAGCGCTTATCGAGGCCGCAGGGAAGGGTCATCTTGAACTCATATCGCTCCTTCTGGAGTACGGAGCTGACATCAACGCCACAAGCAGATATGGCACATCGGCCCTGATGATGGCGGCGGAGAAAAGCAATCTCCCTTTGGTTGAGTTTCTCATTGAGAATGGGGCCAATGTTAATACAAAATCACAGGATGGGGAAACCGCCCTGATGAAAGCATCGGCAAACGGGGATATTGAGATTTTTCAGCTATTGCTGGACTCGGGCGCATATGTGAACGTCAAGGACAATCACGAGGGGTACACAGCTCTTCTGCTTGCCTGTGAAAATAACAACGTAGAGATTGTGAAGATTCTTATAAAAAACGGCGCGAACGTGAACTCACGAAATGTTTGGGGAACCACCCCGTTGATATGGGCAAGCAACAGAGGGGAGACTCAGATCGTGAAAATGCTCCTCAAAAGGGGCGCCGATGTAAATGTTAAAATCGCCGATGAGGATGGCGTTATCACCGCTTTGAGCCGCGCGGAGAGACGCGGTTATTGGGAAATAGTCGATATTCTTAAAAAAGCGGGAGCCAAAGAATAATCCCGCATACGGATATAGAATTCCACCTCTGTTTTTCCAAAAGGTGGATGAATGTCTGCCGTTTGTGGTTGTCTAGATTTTCAGAGATATTGAAGGGTGCTGTTTGTCGCGAGTATGATCGGGGGGATTATTGTTGCCGGTATCTTTGGCGCTCGGAGTTATTAATCTGGTGAAATCAATTCCGATCTTTTCCTGATATTCCTTCTTGCTACTTGCCTCGTTTGGTTCAAGTTTTTCAATGTTCTGCCCCGGCAGGTTTGTAATGACTTCGTTTGCCTTCCTCTCTTCGGCGGCATTTTGTCCAGGAAGGGAGACGGGATCTTTCCCTTCATTACCCGGTATAGACGGCTTTTTTACCTCTTCCAGTTTTTTTGCAGCCTCGTCCGGAGCCCCTAGGAACATGTTTCTATCATCCTGAAGGGCCGGGTCAAGTTTGTTGTACCTCTTATCGGCGTAGGCAAACGCCTCCTGGCTCTGGGCAACGTTGGATTTCATTTTGATCTCGCTCGATTTAACTATATATTTCGTCGCGGCAAAGTCGTAGGGTTCCCTGCTGAATCCTATTCTCGGTCTACCATATGCGTCATACTGCTGGCTGTAATGCGTTGTCTCGGCATGGTTGGTCTGACGTCCCTCTTCCTGCCCCGCTATTACCCCGAAATCTTTTTCCGGAACGTTGTTGATCACCATTTCCATTCTTGGCGAGGTTCCGTTCCCCCTGTATGACGAAGCATCCATTTCAGCTGTGAGGCCATGTTTTCCAAGGCTACCAAGCTTTATATGCTCTCCATTTACGTCGGTTGACCCCCCTGAGCCGGGGAGCTTTAGATCCTGGACGGAAGCTTCCTGTGACGAGACAGCCTTGAATTCGACCCTTTTGTGAGGTTTAGGGATGAAAATGGCGTCTTCGGCAATACTTGTGCGCGCAGGGGTGACCTTCTGAGTGTTTAGCTCGTGAGTTTTTCCAACGCTTAGTTTCGCGTTCGTAAGACCTATTTCCAACTAATTAATCCTCTCAAAATTACCTGCTTCCTGTCTACCATAATACCAGATACTTTATACCTCTTGAAGGTACTACTCTTCTCTCTTCGGTTGGAATATGTGAAACTTTAGTTTTTTTGTTACAAATCTGGACAATTCGTTCCTTGAGAAAAAGAGTGAAATTCTGATACACTAAACTCCAAACTTAGGTTGAGAAAGCTTTCGACAAATTTGTGAAATGCCATGGGGGGGAGATGACTGAAGGTCCAGGCCAGGATTTAATAGGGAAGATCAGGATTGTTCCGGATTTTCCCAAAAAAGGGATAGAATTTTTCGACATTACCACTCTTTGGAATGACGCTGAGGGTTTTAAAAAACTCAACGACCTCTTTTATGAAAATTACAAGGATAAAGGGATCACAAAGGTAGTCGGGATCGAGGCGCGGGGATTCCTGACCGCCTCGGTAATGGCCTACAGGCTCGGTTGCGGTGTTTCGCTTGTCAGGAAGCCGGGAAAGCTCCCGTATGAGACGATCTCGGAATCATATGAGCTCGAATACGGTACCAATGAAATACATCTTCATAACGACGCTGTGCACAAAGGTGATGTAGTCCTATTGATGGATGATCTTCTCGCTACCGGAGGGACAATGGCCGCCACAGTAAAACTGGTGGAAAAACTGGGTGCAAGCATAGCAGGGATCGCCTTTATCGTAGAGCTTGATTTCCTGAAAGGGCGTGAAAAGCTTGGGGGGCATGAAATTTTATCATTGATACGGACAAGCTGAAAAAGGTTTCCGCTCCTTTTCTGTTCATATTTTAGAAGGTTCGAAGCGGGTAGTATAGTCCGGGGTGATGGATAGCCGATAACTGCTTAAACGGGGGGTGTTATGGAGTTTTTCAAAAAGTATTTTGGAAACCTCGTTCTGCACCGGGGGATTTCCATACAGGTAAAGATATTCGGCATTCTCTTTGCCTTTCTCATAGCCCAATCCCTGATACAGCTATATCTCAATATTGAGCAGGGGAACAACGCCCTCTCCCAGATAACCAAATCGCTGGATGAATCACTTGAAACCCTCACTGAAAGTCAGGGCAAGCGGCTTGACCAGATCAATAGTGCGCAAAAGGAAGAGATGCATGTCATGAGCAGGCTGATTATCGGGAGCATCAACGATATGATGATGACCGGAAACGCCGACATAGTAAAAGAGTGGTTCGAAGAGGTCGCCAACGAGGAGATGTTCTTGAAGCTTCAGCTTTTCCGCACATGGAACCACCCTGGTGAAGTTTCGTTTCGGGATAATGAAACTATAAAAACGGTTAATTACGTTCTTGAAAACAGCACGTTCCGTGAACGGATGATCGAGGAGAAAGAGGTCATTGAAGATTCCTTGATGGATGAATTCAACAAGGCCATGGAGAGCGGAACCCCGCGTTTCATTGAGCAGGATATGGGGAGTGTTCCCGCCTTTACCGGCCTCTTCGTTCTGCCGAATACGGAAGAGTGCCAATCCTGTCACGGCGAGGATCACAAGACGCGAGGTATTCTCAGGGTCACCATTTCAGCAAAAAACGTGAAGATGGCTGAGAACGATATCCGTAAACAGATGGAAGATGCGAAGGTCTTGCAGGAAAAAGAGGTTTCCGAAGTAAAGGGAGAAAGCCGCACCGCGAGGAACATCTCCATTATCGCGGCCATAGTGCTTATCACTATCAACCTCCTTGTTTTGAATTCCTTCTTCAGGGTTATGGTGGTAAAGCCGGTGAATGACATTTCCATTATCGCTGGGAAGATCGCTGGGGGAGATCTAAGGACGGAAATCAAGATGGACCGTGACGATGAGATCGGCGACCTGTACAAATCCCTAAGCGAGATGAAGGAAAACCTTAAAAGAATGATAAATCAGATTCACAAGAGTTCCATGGATGTCTCATCCGCGGCATCGAACTTGAACAGCTTCGCGCTTCATATAAACGAAGGAACAACCAAGCAGACCGAACAGTCAACCCACGCCGCTACATCCGTAGAGGAGATGTCGAGCACCATCACCGAGATAGCGAGAAGCTCTTCGGAAGCTCTGGGATCCTCTACCATGGCACGCGAGACTGCTGAAAGAGGGGCAAAGGCCGTGCAGGAAACAGTGGAAGGGATTCACAGGGTTTTCAAAGCGATGGAAAAATCGAGCGCCATGATCAAAACGCTCGGAGAAAATTCAAACGAGATAAACAAGATAATTTCGGTTATTGACGAGATAGCCGAACAGACAAATCTTCTTGCGCTTAACGCCGCCATTGAGGCTGCCAGGGCAGGCGAGGCTGGTAGAGGCTTTGCGGTTGTTGCGGACGAAGTAAGAAAGCTGGCTGAGAGAACGACAAAGGCCACCAAGGAAATAGCCGGGATGATCCAGAAGATACAGAATGACACAATCGAGGCTGTCGGTTCGATGGATGAAGTTATGACTGAGGTAAAGCAGGATGTCTCCCTGGCGGATGAAACAGGCAGGTCGCTTTCCGAGATAGTGAAAAAGGTGGAAATTTCCACGGATATGGTGAATCATATTGCCACGGCCTCTGAAGAGCAGTCGAAGACTGTGGAGGAGATTGCGAGGAACGTAAACGAGGTGGCCCAGGTCAGTATTGAAACCTCGAAAGATTCGAAAGAAACGCTGGTCGCCGCCCAAAAACTTTCAGTCCTGGCGGATGATCTGAGTAAACTTGTTTCACAGTTCAAGATTTAATGTTCTCGGCAGGGATTTTGCCGGGAAGATGGAGAATTTATTGGCAAATTGAAGTGATGTCGAATTTTTATAACGTTTTGTTTAGGGGCTTTTCAGTTAATCATATGCTTGATTTTCCCTGCGCCATCGACTATAAACATCGGTTCAGGTTTACGGCGAAAGGGGAAAGTGGAAATCAGAGGGTAAAATTACTCTCTCGCTGGCCCATTTTGGGGCGTTATTGTGAGAAAATATTTGTCTAAAGTCGGCTAACGTCATTGTTGAGCCTTCTTTCGGCTGTTTGGTAATTGGGGGGATTCGGTTTGCAAAGCTATTTGGCAGGTAAGGTATGAAAGTACTTTTTAGTTCCTGGCAGAACAAGATAGTCGACAACCGGGAGAGGTCCGAGGATGCTTGGGAAGATTCCCCAAATGTAAAACTCCCGGATACTTTCGATGGGGAGAGGAAATTCTCCGGTTTTATCGGATGGGGAGGTATGATCCTTCTCGACAAAGGGGCGGATGCCGTCGAGATGACATATCAGTACGCGAAATCCCTTCAGGCCAGCTCATGCGCCAAATGTTTCCCCTGCCGTGCCGGCACGAAGGTTATGGAAGATGCCCTTGAGAGGATAGTCGATGGGAAAGGTTCCGAATCCGATTTCACCCAGCTTGAAGGGCTGTGCGATGATATTTCTAAAAACTCGAAATGCGGCATAGGTCAGCTTGGCCCTAAGCCGATAGTGGACGCCGTCACTCATTTCAAGGAAGATTTCATGGATTACATTGCCGGGAGGAAAAAGCGCCCGGGACACAGGTATCCATATAAAATGACCGCTCCGTGCACTTCGGCGTGCCCCACCGGCATGGATATTCCCGCGTACATTGAGTTCATCAAGGACTCCGATTTCAAGGGCTCGCTTGAAAATATCAGGGAGGCAAGCCCTCTTGCCAGCACGCTTGGGCGGGCATGTTTCCATCCGTGCGAGAACAACTGCCGAAGGGCGAACGTCGATACCTCCATCGCCATCTGCAAACTGAAAAGATCCGCCTGGGACTGGGAGGATCAGCACGAAGTCGAAAAACCATCCAACCCGAACAGGCACAAAAGGGAAGAAAAGATCGCCGTTATCGGCGGCGGTCCTGCCGGTGCCTCGTGCGCATACTACCTCGCGCTGGAGGGATACCGCGTAACTGTTTACGAAAAACTCCTCAGTTGGGGCGGCGCGTCATGGACCGGCATTCCGCAGTACAGAATTCCAAAGGAGATATTGAGCAGGGAGTACCGATATCTCGAAGATATAGGCATCGAGTTCAAGTTCGGTGTTGAATTCGGCAAGGACGAGACCTTCAAGTCGCTCCGTAAAAAGGGGTACAAGGCGTTCTTCCTCGCGACAGGCGGCGATCTTTCGAAGGACGCCCGCGTGAAGGGGGAGCATGACGGTCATGAAGGATTCTATGGAGGTATCTCCATACTGAAAGATGTTGTAATGAACACTATGCCGAATCCTCCTGTAAAACCCCCAGCGCTTCCGACGCCGGAGACTGTGCTCGTCATAGGCGGAGGAAATACGGCGTTCGACTGCGTAAGAACGTTTATCAGACTCGGTTCAAAGGATGTAAACATTGTATATAGAAGAACGAAAAACGAGCTCCCCGCCGATCCGCATGAGGTTCATGAGGCGGAGGCCGAGGGGGTCAAGTTCCAGTTCCTCCTTGCCCCTACCAAGATCGTGGCGAAAAAGGGGAAGGTAGTCGGTCTTGAGTGTCAGAAGATGCAGCTCGGCGAGCCGGACTCCTCAGGCAGAAGAAGCCCGGTGGCTGTTGAAGGTTCCGAGCATGTTATCAAGGCGGATATGATAATCGCCGCCATAGGACAGGATTGCGATATCAAATATCTCGATGAAGAGCCGACAATAAAAAAATCCAAATGGGATACCATCGTCACGAACGAAGATACATACCAGACCGAAGTGCCGGACGTATTCGCGGGGGGGGATGTTCAGACCGGACCCCTGACCCTCGTAACGGCGGTCGGTCAGGCGCGTCGCGCGGCGCAGTCCATCGGACAGTACTTGAGGGGTGAGCCGATACGCATCTCCGACGAGCAGGCGATGGAAAAGGTTATCGCGAAGATCGGCGCGTACGATAAAAAGGAAATTATCCCGATGCCGGGCGGTTGGAGCAGGCAGGAGATGCCCATCTGTGGCGCGGACGACAAGCTGAAAACTTTCACGGAAGTGGAGCTTGGGTATACTACCGAGCAGGCGATGGAAGAGGCTGCGCGCTGTATGCGATGCTACATAGTAGGGATGGTCAGCATTGCCGGAGATGGAAAATGAGCAGTCCGGTGAAGGAAAAAGCGACAATGGTAGAACTTTCCATTAACGGCAAGAGCGTCCAGGTAAAATCCGGAACTACGATACTGAACGCGGCGCGCGGTATCGGCATCAGCATCCCTACACTTTGCTACATGGAGAAGCTCAAACCGATCGGCTCGTGCCGTCTCTGCTCCGTGGAAGTTGAAGGGATCGATTCATCCGTTATGTCTTGCACCACGCCGGTAACGCAGGGGATGAAGGTCACTACCCACAGCGAGAAACTGGAAAAATACAGGCAGGACATGATGAAGATGATCCTTCTGAATCATCCTCTCGACTGCCCGGTATGCGAACGCTCGGGCGAATGTTCGCTTCAAAACAGGACTTTTGAACTGAACGTCCTCGGCCATGACTGGAAGACAAACAGCCATAAAAAGGTTCCGGTGGTCGACTGGAGGCTCATCCGATACGACGAGAATCTCTGCATCATGTGCGAGCGGTGCGTGAAAGTATGCCTCGAGGTTCAGGGCGTCGGCGCCTACAAGGTTGATGGCAACGGATACGCCGCGAAGATAAATACCGTGACCGGCGAACCTCTTGATTGCGATTTCTGCGGGCAATGCATTTCTGTCTGTCC
>JAOUMJ010000043.1 GCA_029881495.1 Nitrospinota bacterium
GTGAAGCCTTTAAGAACTGGGAATCCATATCCGGCGGCAAGGGGGTGGACTTTCTTTTTATCGACGGGGATCACAGCTATGAAGGGGTAACTTTCGACCTCACATCGTGGGGTTCGATCGTCAAGAGGGGGGGGGTAATCATCGCCCATGACTACTGCAACCTTCCCGAGGGGGGATTGGCTGGCGTCGATGTGGCAATTCACAATACCCTTTTAAACGGGAAATTCGAGGTTCTGAAAAGTTGCTACGCTTCCATAGCCGTGCGTAAAAAATAGCCACCTCCTTTTAATATCCCCCAGTTCTTAATCCGCTCTCCTTTTGTGGCGCAGAGATGACTTGATTTCATCTTCATCATGCTGTCATACCTGAAATTAATCCCATGAAAAGAGTTCTGTAATCAGCCAAAAAGATTCCAATAAAATAGGCATGATATGGGAAACAACATTGTTCGCCTCATCTTTGTGGATTCCATATAATCATGTATGATGATAAATAAAAAGTGGGAGAATACCTGACGCGATGGCACAAAAAATCTCGCCTGAAAAGCTCATGGCGCACTATCCTCCGTCTCTCGTAGACAGCGATTCCAGAACCAGGGATTTCAATGCGCTTTGGCCGGAAATGGAAAAGCTCTACGATGGAGAGAACATCGACCTTTTCAAGAGTTTTTCCATTATCATTTTTGAATCATATTCCGACACGGTAATCCAAAGCATGACGCCTGCCATGCACTATACAAAAATGAAACAGTATTTCGATTTCTTCATGACAGACCTTGAAGTTACCTCTGTCGATTCTCTTCAGCTTCCCGGAATGCTTATTGGTGTGGAACAGCCTAAAAAGGAGATGCTAAACAACTCCAGCACGAAAATGGCCTATACGGAAATTTTAATACATACTGTAGATTCCCCTTTCATCTTTGAAAACCTCAACGGCTACATAAACCTCTCACGGCACCAGCTGATCACCGCCATCCTGAGAGTTGTCACTATCAAACGCGAAAATGGCAAAATAAAAGAGATACTTCGGCAGGATGAAGAAGGCCCCAAAGAAGTATTCATAAAATTCCGCATATCGAAAATAGTCAACCCCAACACCATAAAAACACTCAAGGACGAACTCCAAGCAACACTGAAATCACTCTTCCTGGCGGTTGCCGATTTTGACAATATGGTCAAGTCGTGCACTTCTATCAAAGATGATCTTTCAAACGACAAGCACGACGTGAATGACGCTAAAGAGACTGCCGAATTCATCCAGTGGCTTGTCCCTGCAAACTTCATCTTCATGGGAATGGGGTGCTTCGAACTGACCATCGATAAAAAATCACACCGCCTGGCGGAAATTGAGGAGAAAAGATTCGGGGTATTCCGGGATCACCATATAATGAATGCCGTCTATCCCGGAATTCTTGAAGAGTTAAAACAAAAGATCACCAAATCCGAGGATAGACCATACATGATGGTTTTGGATTTCCTTTCCAACTCGCCCAGGATCATCTACCATTCCGAACCTGTCGATGCGATATTGATTCGCCAATACAACGAAAACAAATCGAGAATGACCGTTTCGATACTCCTTGGGAGATTCTCCCGCGGCGGCCTTATGACAAAATCGACCGATATCCCGCTCCTCAGGAAAAAATTGACCCGCGTTCTGGAAACCGAAAAGGTGCGCCCGAAATCCCATCTGCACCGGGAACTTTATTCGTTTTTCCAGCAGCTCCCCAAAAAGGAGCTTTTCTACATCGACAGGGAAAGCCTCGGACTTCTAATGAGCGTGGCAACACGGCTCCGAAGCGAGAACGAGATACATATGATCCTGCGTCAAAGCCGGGATTATGGATATTTCGTCACCACACTGGTATTCTCTTCCAAAAAGTACAGCGTTAGAAACATCAAAAAGGTCGGCGAATACCTCTCCGCGCTGTTCAACCAGAAGATACTCTATCGCCTGACCTCACAGTCCGACATTGTAAGCTCTCTTTACTTTTATTTTTCACTCGGATCCAACGGCGTTCCCCAAATCGACCTGAAAAACGCGATAGCGGAATTAAGCGACCTGATCACCAGTTGGGAAGATCTTCTTCTGCACAGGCTGGTGGAAAGGTTCGGCGATCCCGACGCGTTCAAGCTCTACAATAAATTTATTGCCCGACTGCCGGAAATCTACAAGCAGGCAGTAAAACCGCTGGAGGCGGTTAACGACCTCTACCTCCTCAAGGAATTGGAAAAGACAGAGACTTTACAGATGGACATCACCATGAACAGCAAAACATCGGCCATTCTTCGGCTGTTCTGGAACAAGGAGCTGAACCTCATGAAACTTATCCCCACATTCTCGAATCTGGGGATTAACGTAAAAGAGGAGATAGCCATACCTCTTGTCGCCACAGAGGAGAACAGGCTTTACGCGCAGCTTCTTATGATCGAGGATTCCGAGGAGGAAATTAAGAAAATAATCTCTCTCAAACCGGAGCTCATAGAAACGATACAGCATGTTATCGCCAAAAAAGTGGAAGACTGTCCGCTGAACAAGCTTGTGCTTTCCGCGGGACTTTCCTGGATGCAGGTCGACATAGTTCGTGCATACCAGAATTTCATCCTCCAGATCAACCCGCTGGTAAATCCTCACTCCGTCACGCAGGTCATCGTCAAATACTCTCACATCACTAAACTTGCTGTGAACTACTTTGAAGAGAGGTTTGATCTTAAAAAAGGGGACATTTCGAAACTTGAAAGACTGAAAGGCCAGTACATGGGTGAGCTTGAAAAAGTCACCGACCTGAGCGAAGACAGCATTCTCAGGCTGTTGCTGAACGTGATGGAAAATACGACCCGTACCAACTTCTTCAAGCCGAAAGAAGAACATTTCATTTCGATGAAGATAAAATCTTCAGGAATATCGATTATGCCGAAACCTGTGCCAATGGCGGAAATATATGTACATACCCCTTTCGTAGAAGGGGTACACCTTCGCGGAGGAAAGGTCGCGAGAGGAGGTTTGAGATGGAGCGACAGGCCGGATGATTTCCGAACTGAAGTGCTTGGACTGATGAAAACCCAAATGGTCAAAAACGCCATCATCGTCCCTTCCGGCTCCAAGGGGGGATTCGTAATCAAGAAATTCAAGTTTGAAACCCGCGAAGAGAAGGAAATTGTATTTAAAAAACATTACCAGACATTTATAAGGGGTCTGCTTGACCTTACGGACAACATAGTCGAGGGGAAAACCGTACCGCCTGACCATGTAAAATGCCACGATGCGGAGGATCCATACCTGGTTGTGGCAGCCGATAAAGGGACAGCCATGATGTCCGACGCCGCCAATGAGGTTTCGGAAAATTTCTCGTTCTGGTTGAAGGATGCGTTCGCTTCCGGAGGTTCCATTGGATACGACCACAAGAAATTCGGGATCACCGCCAAAGGGGCGTGGGAATGCATAAAAAGGCATTTCAGGGAACTTGGAACGGATATTCAGAACGAATCCATAACCGTTGTAGGTATAGGGAGCATGGATGGCGACGTCTTCGGCAACGGCATGTTGCTGTCAAAAAAGATCAAGCTTGTCGCCGCTTTCAGCCACATACACATTTTCATCGATCCCAATCCCGATCCGGAAACCTCCTACAAGGAGCGCCAGAGGCTTTTTGAAACTCCGCGCACCACATGGGGAGACTACGACAGAAGCAAAATCTCAAAAGGGGGCGGAGTTTATGACCGCACAGCGAAATCTATTCCGATATCCGATGAGATGAAAGAAAAACTCGGGACGAGCAAAAATCAGATGAGCGGACTGGAATTGATACGCACCATACTAACCATGCCTGTCGACCTTATTTACAGCGGCGGAATAGGAACATACTTCCGCGCAACCACGGAATCGTCTTCCGACGTAGGAGACAAGGCAAACGATTCCGTACGAATAAACGCGCAAAAGATCAGGGCGCGCGTTATAGGCGAGGGGGCGAATCTCTCCCTTACCCAGAAAGCCCGCATTGAATACGCTGAAAATGGCGGGATTTTAAATACCGATTCGGTGGACAACTCCGCCGGCGTGGACATGAGCGACCATGAGGTAAATCTGAAAATACTTCTGGAACAGCTCCTTGAGAAAGGGGACCTGAAGGACAGGATCGAAAGAGACGCACTTTTCACTAAGCTCGGCCCGGAGGTAGCAGAGATGGTGCTTCAGGATAATTATCTCCAGAGCCATGGAATATCATTGGATAAAAAGCGGAGCGAAAAGAAGTTCGATCTGTTCTGCGAATACATAGACAAGACTTCCTCGGAAGGGCTGATAGACCGCGAAGATGAAAAGATCCCCGATACAGATGTTCTTCGCGGGTATCCCAAAAAACCGGGATATATGCCGAGGCCTGTGCTTTCCGTTCTATTCGGATATGAAAAGATAAGGATAAAAAAGCTGATAATCGAATCGCCTATAGTTGATACCGCGTTTGCCGCAAGATACCTTTTCGGCTATTTCCCGGCGCAAATAAGGCACGATTATGAGCCGCATATCGCCCAGCATCGCCTGAGAAAAGAGATAATCGCCACCATGATATGCAACAGGATAGTAAACCAGGCCGGAATAACTTTCCTTCATAACCTTGAGGAGACGACAAACGCCAAGCCGTGGGAGATATTAAGAGCCTACCTTATCGCGGAAAATCTTCTGGAAGCCGACATATACAGGAAACAGGTCCACGAACTCGACAACAAGGTTGAGGCTTCCCTGCAGATGGAACTCCATCTCGATATGGAGGACCTTATCGCCAAAACGGTTTCATGGATGCTGAAGCACATGGCATACGACAGGGTGAATTTCGATTTTATCGGGCAGTACAAGGACGTCATTAACAAATTCAGGGATAACCTCTTTATCAAGCTCGAAAGCATATGTTCTCTCGAAGAAGGGTGCATCGATAAAAAAGTGCAGGAGCTTTCAGCCAGGAACATCCCTGCCGACCTGGCAAAAACAATCGTCATACTCCCATACATGAAAGACATAATATCGATCATATCCATAAAAGAAGAGCGACACGCCGATTTCATCGAAACGGGAAATCTTTTCATCCTAGCTACTTCCCATTTACAGCTTGACTGGCTATACGAAGCTATCGAGAACTACCGCGCCGAAACGGTATGGGAGAAAAAAACGGTGGAAAATCTGGCGAGGGAGCTTGAGTCATACCAAGGGGCTCTTGTCCTGAAAATCCTCGAGTTCAAACGGAAGGATGAAACAATGGAAAAAGCATTCAGCAACTACATCATGGAGAGGGAAAAACAGGTCGCGAACTACCGTACTACCTTGACGAAGATACAGTCTGAAACACCAGGGAACCTCCTTGCTATCGCCGTACTCGTCCGCCAGCTCTCCGACATGCTCTAACCTTTTGCCAGAGCGGACCGATTTTCAGGATGATCCCGATGATAGAAGCAATACCCCGCTTAGCGCTTCAATAATTCATTGAAACTGCCGGTTCGATACCCTTCCAAATCAAGCACCACGAAATCGAACCCAAACGACTTTATCTCCCTGACAAGATCCTTTAGGCCCGGATGCGACGCCAGTTCCGTAATGCGGACAGGTGATACTTCTATTCGTGCAATCCCTTCGTGATAGCGCACACGCACCTGACCGAACCCTTCTCTCTTCAATGTCTCTTCCGCCTTTTCTATCCGCTTCAGTTTTTCATCTGTAATTGATGTTCCATACGGAAAGCGCGACGCAAGGCAGGCGGCGGCAGGCTTGTCCCAGTTCGGAAGTGAGAGCCTCTTCGCGTGGAACCTTATATCGTCCTTCGTCATGCCAGCTTCCATCAGCGGCGACCGAACCCCTCTCTCCGTTGCCGCTTTTCTCCCCGGACGGTAATCGCTGTTGTCGTCGGCGTTGGAACCGTCGCACACCACGCTGTACCCATCTTCTTCCGCTATCTTTCCAAGAATGCCGAATAGCTCCCCCTTGCAGTAAAAACATCTGTCCGGAGGATTTGTCGCAAATCCTTCTATCTGAAGTTCTCCCGATTCAATCACACGGTACGGAGCCCCTATCGTCCGCGCAATATCTATCGCGGCATTGAACTCCGATTCCGGATATGTGCTCGACCGTGCCGTAATCGCGAGGATCTTCGCTCCGTTCTCTCGGCTCCTGTCGTAGGCGGCCTTGAGAAGGAGTGTGCTGTCCACCCCTCCGGAATAAGCAATAACTGCGTCCCCTATCCCGTCAAGTATCTCCTCAAGTTTTTCGTACTTGTCCATCTATATGTCCAGACCGTCCCGCAATTCACGATATGCGGATGCTGATTCCGCATTTCCCGCAATTTTGAAAATGATTATCCAGAACCGGATTCCGAAAAAAAACATAAGCTTGAGCATTACGTTGTCAAATGTTGAATGATGTTTCTCGAAATAAGCAAGATAGCTCTTGAACTTCTCCTTGAGAACGAACGGCTTCACCTTCCGCGAACTGAAGCCGACAAAATGCTCTATCTCATAGGAAGGATCGAAAATCACTTCGTATCCGGCATTCTTTACTCTTCTACAGAGGTCGATCTCTTCGCAAAAAAGGAAAAAGCGCTCGTCAAACGCGCCTGTTTTCATCCAGGCCTCTCTCTTTATCATAAGGAAAGCGCCCGTGACCCAGTCGACCGCCGTTCTTTTATCATGCTGACTGAATTGCCCAAAGATATTTCCAAGGAAAAATGAAAATATTTTTTTTACAGCGGGCCGCTTCGCCAATTCACCCATTCTGAAAACAAAAAAGAACATAGTTACAAGATTCGGATATGTATACGCGGTGGACTGCACAGTTCCGTCAGGGAGAAGATTCTGGCATCCAAGCGCCCCTTCATTCTTGCCAGACTCAAAGCGATCAATCAGCCGTTCCATGCCTTCCGAAAGTATCTTTGTATCCGGGTTCAGGAAGAGGATAAAGCGCCCTTTGGAGACTTCGGCCCCCAGGTTACATCCTGCGGCGAATCCTGCATTTGTCTGACTGCTTACAAGGAGAACATTTTTTCGTATCCTTGCGGCCCTTTCGGAGCCGTCGCTGGAAGCGTTATCGACAACAATAGTTTCGTACTCGATAGCGGAAGAGCCCTCCCCAAGCCTCTGCTCTATTGACGCAAGGCAAGCTTCCAGCAAATCGCCGGCATTGTAGTTTACGATTACAATACTGAGTCGCAAGACGCCCTATTGGAACATTTTGATTTCTGCCTTGTCCTTAAGCTCTGTGAGGAACTCCTGAACCTTCTTTCCTCTTTCAATCATCTGCAACTGCGACATTATTTTGCTCTTCATCTCGGCAAAGGGAACAACGCTTGCCGGCTTCATTTCGACTGTCTCTATGTAGTGGAGTCCGAACCTGGTTCGCACCACTTTCCCTGGCTGGCCCGGCCTTAGTGAAAACGCGGCGTCCTCAAACTCCTTTACCATCGCCCCCCTTGGAAAGAATCCCAGGTCGCCCCCTTCCGGCGCGGATGGTCCCTGTGAACGTTTTTTCGCCACCTCAGTAAAGTTCTTTGTCTTCTTTACCTCTGCCACTATCTCCTGCATCTCCTTTTCAGCCTTTTCAACCGCTTCCTTCGGCGCGTCCGGCTCAAGCTTCAGGAGTATGTGCCTTGCCCTGATGGTTTCTGGAGATTTGAACATAGCGACATTCTGCTGGTAATACTTCATCGCTTCCATCTCTTCCACCTTTACCTTCGGGGATATCTCCTTTTCAAGTAAAAGCGTGATCATATACCCTTTTTCCAACTCATGTTTCAGGTTATCAAGCGTGATCTCCTGCTCGTTCAGTCTTTTCTTGAATTCCTCGTCACCTTCATACCTTTTCACTATTCTCTCGTATTCGGAGTTTAGCTTTTCATTGCTTATCTCGATATTCTGGGCGACAGCCTCCTGATAAAATATCTCGCTCCCTACAAGGTGTTCTATGATGTCTTTTTTAACCTTCTCCAGTGCTTCCGGGGTCAATTGCTGGCCCTGCATCTTCATCATTTCAATATTGCCCCTCAAGGCGCCGATGAACTTGTTCCGCTGTATTTCAGTTCCGTTCACCACGGCTATAACTTCGGGGAACTTCATCCCTTTTAGCGGGTCGACATCATCGCCCATGCCGCCGTGGGGCGACGAGGAAGCGTTCTGCCCATCGGCAGGCTTATAATCATATACAGCCAGCGATATCATACCTACCAGCAACAGTGCCGCGAGAACTCCAACCAATATCCTATTTTGCATCTATCTACTCCAAAAATTCCCTGATGGGGGGACGCCTACATATACATACCGCCGTTAACATGCAGTACATTACCAGTTATATAATCAGAAGCTTCTGATGCGAGGAACAGAGCTGCCTTCGCCACATCTTCAGGTTTCCCAAGCTTTCCCGCGGGGATCCCCCCAAGTATCGCATCCCTTGCCTTGTCATCCAGCTTGTCCGTCATGTCCGTGCTGATATAGCCGGGAGCTATAAGGTTCGCCTGTATATTGCGGGAGGCAAGTTCCCGCGCTACCGATTTTGTCAAACCTTCCAGGCCGGCTTTGGAAGCCGAATAGTTTACCTGCCCGGCGTTTCCCATTGATCCTACTACGGAGCCTATATTGATTATTTTCCCCGTTCGTTTCTTCAACATTATCTTCGATACCGCCCTGACCAGATTGAAGGCCCCTTTCAGGTTGATGTTGATCACGTCATCCCAGTCGGAATCTTTCATCCTGATAAGAAGTCCGTCGCGCGTAACACCCGCGTTATTTACAAGTATGTCGATGGTTCCGAATTTCTCCACACACTCCTTTACAGCGGCATCAGCTACTCCTGAATCGGAAACATCCCCTTTGAAGGTCTCAACTTTGCATCCGTTTTTTCTCTCTGCGACAAGTTTCAGAGTCTCATCCATCGGCGTCGACTGGTACGCAAGGAAGAGGTTCGCCCCCGCTTCGGCAAAAGTCGCGGCTATCTCTCTCCCTATGCCTCTTGAGGCACCAGTTATCAAAGCGGTCTTTCCTGTTATCATCTACCTAGAATCTCCAGAGTTTCCTTAAGACTTTCAGCATCCTCAACGCTGCAAAGAACGAGGCTTTTATCCTCCCTCTTCAACATCCCGACAAGGGTTTTTCCAATCCCGAATTCTACCACGGTTTTTACCCCTTCATTTATCAAAACCTGCATTATTTCGGTCCATCTCACCGCTCCCGTGACCTGCCTGCCTGAGCCGTCTCGCGCTTCCCGTGCAGTTGAAACTATCTTTGCGTCAACATTGTTTACGAGTGAGGAATTGAGGTCGTGAAAAGTTATTCCGGCCAGATCTGAAGTGAGCCTTTTTTCAGCGTCTGCCATGAAAGGAGTATGAAAAGCGGCGGATACCTTGAGAGGTATGATCCTTTTGGCCCCCTTCTCCTTCAGCAGAGGTGTAACCGCTTCAAGTGCGGAAGGGGTTCCTGCAATTACGGTCTGCCCCTCTCCATTATAATTGGCGGGCTGAATGAACTCATCGCCACTGGCAACCGAAGCGCACGCTGTCTTTATTGAATCCACATCTAGCCCCAATACCGCCGCCATTACCCCGCCAGAGGCGTCGGACATGTATAGCCCCCTGTTTCGGACTATCCTGAGACCATCCTCAAATGAATAGCCCCCTGCGGCATAAATCGCGGAAAACTCCCCCAGGGAATGTCCGGCAACAAAATCGGGCTTTATCCCGCATTTCTCCCTGAACGCCTCCAGCGCCATTGCGCCTGCGGTAAATAGCGCAGGCTGGGTAATCTCCGTTTTGGAAAGCTCCTCTTCCGGCCCGTTATAGCAGAGGCTGGAAAGACTGAATCCCAGGGCATTATCGGCACGCTTCATAAGATTCGCCGCGCCTGCGGAGGTTTCGGCAAGGTTCTTCCCCATACCGATTTTCTGGGCCCCCTGGCCGGGAAATACGAATGCTATTTTTCCGTTACTCATAATAAGATGGACAATCTATAGTCTTGCGGGAAAAGTGTCAACACCTCATCCTCATCTTATTTGATCCAGCAAATTCCACCCTCTAAGCAGTCTGCGTAGAATTATATTTTGAAAAGGGATCTTTTCTGTAAACCCTGCCTGACACTATTCGATTGGTGATAACCGTCGTTTTCAAAAAGCGCTCTGTTCTTGATATGAGCGCTGAATATCGTCCAAATGGATTTGGGGAAAAGAGATACAGTTAATATTCCATGCTGCTGGAAGTATCTGTATTTGCTTTAGTAGAGGTGGAATCTCCGCCGACTGTGACCAATATTGCGGTGGTAAGCTGTATCAGGCCCCCTAGAAGTGAATCACTCTTTTTTACTTTTTCCCCAGAGAGGTTCTCTTTTCCTGCTTCTCTTTTTTGAACTCCCTGGTTACTCTCTTTTACGACAGCAATTTCACTCTTGTCGCCTTTAGTTGCAGACTCCGATTCCATTTCCAGCTTTCCATACATCCCGCCATCATCCTCGCTCCACGCGAAATTTGGAATCAATAAAAAGCTAAACACCAGAAGTAACGTAATGAAACTATTGAATATGCGCCCCATAAAAGTTAACAAAAGAATTTCCCTGCCTATAAAAAAGTAATACAAATCTACGTACCGGTCAACACTATATCAAAGCCACCGTTTGTAACGTATCGCTACAACGCAGTTCGGCTATTCACTTCATATGTTACAATCTACCATTTTCATTGGCTAATTCAAATAAAAAAATGTAAGTAATTATAATATTTCTGCTATTAGCACCGCGATTTTTTAAAGGATTGACGCTCAATACGCTTTTATTTCCGCGATTCGACGAGAAATCATTAAAACCTCAGATTTCAATATTGAGATGGTTTCACAGAAATGATCTGGCAGTACCGCCGCGCTATCCACATCCGTTCAATCACATGAAAAAATGGAGCGGGAGAGGAGGTTCGAACTCCCGACGTCAACCCTGGCAATTTTCTTTCAGACAATCTATAAGGATCTGAATAATGGCTGTTTTCCCATACTTATTTGATTTTCAATCTATTAAAGCCATTCCATTAATTCCAATGAATCTATTAATTCTATTTCTTGCCAAAATTTCTATCACAGTGGAATTTTCAAAAAATCGAATCTCAAATCTATTGATGAACATTTACATAACGAGAAAAGTTGAAAAAGATAGAATATGCAGAACCGTATTGTATATTGTTACCGCATTTGATAATATTTGGGCGTCGAGTAAAGACTGAGAAGGGGGAAAGCGGGAGTGTCACCGTATTTTCGATGAGTGACAAACTGCATATTTTGAGTGAACTTGGTTGCTTGATGGTCATTCGGATGACCGTCTTGTAACATTTTGCATCCTATCCAATTTACCCGCAAGGAGTGTGGAAAAAAGTAAAGGAGGATCTTTTGGGGGATAAGAGTCGCAACTTAACATTGTATTGCCTGTTTTTGACACTATCGATTTTTACGGCATACTACGAAGGATTTATTTCGATGATATCCATCATGTTCTTTGTGACACTGGCTATTGGGTTTTGCCTGATGGCGTGGCTGACATTGAGTATTTCAACATTTCGCTATGCTTCCTTAATGCTAACGATATTCATAATTGAATACATAAAAGAAGGTATAGGGACAATCTCAAACCTATGGACGTATCACGGTCGTAACATATGGACTTCTCCCGATTCTAACGAGGCGCTAATCAACTTCGGAGTGCTTATGTGGGTTATGGGTGGAATAGCAGTGTATACAGTTGCAACGAAGTTAATCATACCATGGTTGAGGAAACTTGATTTCTCCCCTCCTCGATACGTGCACCCCCTGATTATCATACTGCTTTTTGCACTCATTCCACTTTTGCTAGGAAAATACGCGGCCGGTGCGGGATTTCTTTTCTATGCTCTATACCTCTTTCTGTTTGCCGTTTGCCTATTTGCGTCTTTAAAAATGGAGTTTCCAGTATTTGCCGGTATTTTGGTAGCTGCACTGATAGGCGGTTTTCCCGCCGAATATGCAGGCTCTATGGGGAGCGGCATCTGGACGTTTACCCATAACCCTGATTATCCGCCTCTTTTTTTGCTTGTATCGTGTTGGCCGCTGGAGATTATGGCGCAGTACTCGATATCATCCTACATCGCGGCCGAAGATTTGAATAAAGGTACATTTTAAAGTGAAAGAGGGGTGGTAAAAATGGATTCAATAACGAAAGAGGAAAAACAGTTCAAGATTTTTATGCAGGTGTCGGGATGGACTTACTTTCTGGTCGGTTTCGCATTCGCCTTTGCACCGATCTTGATATTGGAAGAAATTAATATTATTGCCGATGCGGTTGGGGGCCTGCCTTATCCCACACATGTGCAGGATGGGAAGCCGGTCGGGAATTTCTGGCTTTCGCTTACTTTCTCGATGATGATGACTATTACGGCCCTTTGTTATTTTGTCCAGCGAAACCCGAGAAAGAACAGGAGTTACGCCGTGCCGCTCATGATATCGAAATCGGTTTCGGCCCTGTCGGCTCTT
>JAOUMJ010000044.1 GCA_029881495.1 Nitrospinota bacterium
CTGCCGTGGATAAATTTCATTACGGGTAAATCTCTGTTTATTAAGGTTTTTTATGAAGAGGTGATGACAAAGGGGCAACCACAGACTGAAATCCGTGGCGATTTCTCCTGGTAGCATAGGCTTTAGCCTGTGGTGCGTCCGAAGGACGCAGTTTGAGATCCGTGAAAAGCAGGAGTGGGGTTGGTTGCCCCTGCGGGGCAATCACAGACTAAAGTCTGTGCTACCGAATGCAGACAGGCAAAAATCCGTGACGATCTCTCCTGGTAGCATAGGCTTTAGCCTGTGGTGCGTCCGAAGGACGCAGTTTGAGATCGGTGGAAAGCAGGAGTGGGGTTGGTTGCCCCTGCGGGGCAATCACAGACTGAAGTCTGTGCTACCGAATGCAGACAGGCAAAAATCCGTGACGATCTCTCCTGGTAGCATAGGCTTTAGCCTGTGGTGCGTCCGCAGGACGCAATTCGAAATCGGTGGTAAGCAAATGCGGGATCGGTTGCCCCTGCGGGGCAATCACAGACTGAAGTCCGTGCTACCAAATACAGACAGACTGAAGTCTGTGCTACTGAATACAGACAGGCTGAAGTCCGTGGCGATCTCTCCTGGTAGCATAGGCTTTAGCCTGTGGTGCGTCCGAAGGACGCAGTTCAAGATCGGTGGCAAGCAAGAGCGGGATCGGTTGCCCCTGCGGGGCAATCACAGACTAAAGTCTGTGCTACCAAAAACACACAGACTAAAGTCTGTGCTACCGAATGCAGACAGACTAAAGTCCGTGCTACCGAATACACACAGACTGAAGTCTGTGCTACCAAAAAACAGACAGACTAAAGTCTGTGCTACCAAAAACAGACAGACTGAAGTCCGTGCTAACAGATACCCGCTTGCGCGTGGATGACAGGGGTGTTGCCGGATGAATTTTGACCACTATTCGACGGTTATAACGACATCCTTTACAGTTGCCGGCACATATGGAATAACCTCATCAAGTGTGTAGGCGTTGAGATTGTTTATGGCGGCGATGAAATCCGGATCGGAGCTTTTCGCAAGCCTCCCTGTCGTCTTGTCGTACTTGTAGTAGGAAGGTGAAGAGGCCGATGTTTTCATTGTCCCATCGTTATACGTTCCAAGGAAGCCGTAGTTCATGATATAGAAAGCGGGGTTGACGAGGTAGAGTACCGAGCGGATATCCGTCTGCAGGTTCTGGAAATCGGATCCTTCCGAGGAAAGATCCTTCTCCGCGAAATCGAGAAGGTGCTGGCGGGCAATTGAGTTACCGCGCTTATATGTCGCGTTGAAATCGGCTGTAATGACCCAGACCGCGACAGCAGCAGCGGTGTTGCCAGCCGCGTCGTATATCGCATCGACGAACGCGTTGAGTATCCCGGTAAATACCGAGCCGACGACCATCGAGAGAGAGGAATCCTCCCACACTCCTGTCATGTCGGTTCTATCCTCTTCCGGGAGCGCGAGATAGAGTTTCGCCGCGCCGACATCGGCCTTTGCCTTCGCCTTGAAGAGATACATCGTCCTCTTGTCGCCCCACCCCGGAACCGTTATGCCAAGTGCCTCGCCTGTCGCCAATCCCGGATGATACGAGATCCCGTTCACGGTAACTTCCGCGCCGTTGAGAGATATCGTGAGAAAAACCTTTTCGGGCTGTGCAAGGTTTGCGTTGAGGAGATCCTGGAGCGTCACGCCGTTGCCGGATGCCCACGCCCTTCCGAGCGTAAGGTCCTGATGGAACTTCACTTCGAGGGTCTTTACCGCGCTTGCACCATCGAAGGCAATGTCCAGGTAAACCGGCATCTCGGTCGTAAATCCGGCGTTCGCGAAGAAGTAGTTCTCCATCGATCTGTTCCATATGCACCGCCCCTTGATGCCGCCGCTCTTGAGGGAAAAGTGCAGTACCATTTCCGGCGCCGTTCCCGCGTCGGTGTAGAAGGCGGATACCTTCCAGTCATATGAAGCGCTCTTCTCAACCATGGCGCGTTTCGGCATGTACGGATCGGTTGACGGCGGCAGTGTTAATATCTCCCCTTCGACGCTCTCGGCAAGGAGGGGGAGCATGTCGACCATCATTCCCGCGATGGAAGTTTTCGTCAGCTCGGCAAGACCAATGTAAAGCGGTATCGCCGCGAATACGCCGTCCATCCCTTCACTCGCCGACGCCATCCTGGCCCGGCCCGCGGAGAGTGCGCCCGGTTTCGCCGCCGCCGAGAGATCGGTGATCGTGAGGCTTTCGGGAGCGCCGATTATGGATGTCTTGAGCGTTTCCGCGTTCGCCGCCGTGAAGTCTCCGCTTACCGTTCCTGTCGAAGCCGAATCGCTTGACGGAGTTTCGTCCTTCGGTTTGTCGAATAGGCCGCATCCGGCAAAGAGGGTTGCAGTCAATGCGAGCATCACAGCTATGAGAAGCGGATAATGTTTTTCCCCTGCGCCCCGCACAGCGAGGATCATTCGTAACGTCCTCATATTTTCATTTTACGCATTTAAAGGTTAAAACCTAAAAGCCGGACTTTATGAACGCGTGGAGTATCAGTGGAAATGGGCGATGAGAGTAAGCGTGACAAATCCGATTATCACGATGATGCCGGTAGCTATTGCTATCTTCCTTTCGGCGTAGGCCCTTTTCGGATTGCGGTCGATGAACGGAACCAGCATAAGCAACAGAATGAAGAGACCCGGCGCGCCGATGCCGATAGCTTTCGGCGCCCACGCTCCGAGGAAGCTGAGCTTTTCGGCAATGATAAGGATCTGAAACGCGGCAAGGAAGTACCACTCCGGCTTGATATGTTCCGGCGTGGTGAACGGATCGGCCTGTTCGCCGAGGTGCGGCGGGAAGAGGGTCGCAAGCGTGATGAGAAACACGAAAAGGAAAAGGCAGATTATTATCTGCTCGACAACGTGATCCGGGAAGAACCAGTGCATCTTCCCCTCTTTCACGAGGCGCTTTTTCTCCTCCATCGGGATCTTTTTTATTTCTACTTCTTTTTTCATAATTACATCGGCCCTGCTATTCCCTGCCTCCTTATCTGTATCAGATGGGCAAGAATGAAAACAACTATGGTAAGTGGCAATATTATCACATGGACCGCGAAGAAACGGCTGAGAGTAACCTGCGAAATCTCCTCTCCACCTCTCATAATTACCTTTATCATCTCGCCGACCACCGGGGTGGCGGCGGGCATCTCAGTTCCGACTACCGTCGCCCAGTAGGAGAGCTGTGTCCATGGAAGCAGATAACCGGTGAATGAAAATCCGAGCGTCAGAAGGAAGAGAACAATTCCGGTAACCCAGTTGAGCTCCCTTGGTGCCTTGTATATTCCGCTGAAATAAATCTTCCCCATATGAATGAAGACCGTTACTACCATGAGGTTAGCTCCCCACGCGTGAAGCCCCCTTACCACCCATCCAAATTCAATATCGTTCGTAATCGCCACGACGCTCTGATACGCCTTGTCCGTTTCGGGGATGTAATAGATCATCAGCAGAAGTCCGGTGAGCACTTGGAGGAGGAAGAGGAAAAATGTGATCCCTCCGAAACAGGAAAATATTCCGAGGTGCCCCGGCGCGAGTTTCGTAAAGACCTCGTCGTCGAGTATCTCCTTCAGGTTAAACCTCTCATCCAGGAAATTAAACCCTTTTATGAGCCACGGATTCCTTACCAGAATCGGCCCGAAGCGGAGAGTCTCCTTTTCCTTTTCGTTCTCCATGCTATGCTTCCTCTACCACAACCTTGCCCCCTTCGACGGAAGTGACAAACTGTTTCAGAGGGGTAGGGGCTGGACCGCTTACGGCCTTCCCGTTAATATCGAATACCGCGCCGTGGCACGGGCACTTCAGCGATAAATCCGAATCGGAATATTTAACAACGCAACCAAGATGCGTACACGTGGCGCTAAGGGCTATGAACTCCTTTTCGTTCGGCCTTACGAGTATGCCGGGCTTCCCCTTGAACCTGAAGAAACGGTGGTCGCCGATGGCAATTTCGGAAAGAGGTATCTGAACAGTGACCTTTCCGCCGCCGAGCCTCCCCGAACTTGGATAGAGATATCTGAAAAGAGGAAAAACCGCCCCTGCCACCATCGCGATCGTGGCGGCGGAAAGCGAAGCGCTGACAAACATTCGTCTGGATGACGGTTCGTCCGCCCAGGCTTTCTCCTCGTATTTACTCATATAACCTTTCCCAATATTTACTCTGAAAACACCTTTTCGTCACTGTTCATCTCAACTTCCATCTTCTCCTGCTGGATGATGCGGGGTGTATACACATAGTCAACCTTTGCAGAGACAAGAACCTCCCCGCCGGGTTCAACATAAAACACCATTTTTTCCTTTCGGGCCTCTCCAGGGGCGAGACGGTTATCCTTCACTACCTGCGACCCCTTGCCAAGCAGTATTTCGGCATCGGTGGTCAGCTCCCTCCCCTTTTCATCGAAAAGTATCTTTTCATAAACGATCTTTTTCGCTGGGATGTCCTTCCCTCCGGTAGTGATCTTGCACGTGAGGATCAGCTTCCTTGTCGGGATCCCCGTCGGCACATAGTGTCCCGACCCGGAGTTTTCCACTACAAGGTCTATCGTCACCCTGTCCTTGCCACGGGTGACGCCGGCGATTGTTACCTTTACCGCCTTCTTTATCTGCATAATGGAATGTCCCCCGGCAAGGTAGTGGCTGAAAACCTCCTTGCCCGAGTTTTTCCCCGCGCCAAGCTTCTGTTTCGGCATGTGGCAACTCTGGCACTGTACCCCTTTGGCGGCGTAGGGGCCGTTTAACCACTCGGAGTAGGTGGACATCAGTTTTATCCCGTTGGCGGAATATTCATGACACCCCGCACAAAGCTCCGACTTCCTGTGGATAGGGGAATTGATATGCGTGTGATAATCGTTCTTGCCATCCTCGTTCGGGGTTCTTATCCCTTTGCCGACCTTTAAATTAAACCTCTCGTTGCTGGCAGGGGGGGCGTTTGGATCCGCATCCACGATAGAGTGGCAGAAATGACAGGTTAACCCTTCACGGGTAACCTCCTGATTCAAGTCGTAATCGCCATTGATCATCGCCACCGGGGCATGGCAGTTTAGGCAGACCTTTTTGGCCTTTCCTTCGCTTTGCGTATAGGCTTCGAGGTACGATGTCTGGAAAATAGGGTCCGAAAGCGACTTGGCGTGCATCGATTCCCGCCACATTTCGTAAATTTCCTTGTGGCATGAGCCGCACTCTGACGAGGAGGAGACAACACCTTCCTTCAGTGGAGCCGGTTCCTTGGCATAGGAATTTCCCCGAATGGAAAAAGCTATCAGAACCGTAAAAGAAACAATTACTATTTTTTGCATCATCCCAACCAGCTTGCTTTTAATTCTTTTGGTATTATTGGTTAATTAAAAGGAATACTCTGTATTATGTCAAACATTTATTTGGAATAACAGCATGTCAAAAGACTACTACAAAATACTCGGTGTAGGCAAAAGCGCTACCCCCAAGGAGATAAAGTCGGCCTACCGCAAACTGGCGATGAAACACCACCCCGATAAAAACAAGGGGGACGCCGCGGCTGAAGAGAAATTCAAGACAATAAGCGAGGCATACGCCGTTCTGAGCGACGCGGAAAAGCGGAAAAAATACGACATGTTCGGCGATGATAAATTCCGCCAGCAGTATTCCCCCGACGATATTTTTGGCGGATCGAATATCAACGATATATTGCGCGAATTCGGATTCGGCGGTTTTGGAGGTTTCGGCGGATTCAGAACCGGCGGGTTCAGGGGGAGGGGCGGATTCGGCGAAAACCCTTTCGAGCAGGAGATGGAAAACCTAGATGTAACCTCCACGATGGAAATTTCCCTTGAGGAATCGGTACGGGGCGGTGAACGCCAGGTGACACTGCAGACCGGGAGCAAAAAAGAGGTCATAAACGTTAAAATCCCCGCCGGGATAAGAGAGGGGGGGAAACTGCGCCTCCCCGGTAAAGGGCAATCCGGCAGGAGCGGGAAGGGGAACCTGTATATAGAGATAAAGATAGCCAAACATCCGACCATATCCAGAACCGGCGACGACCTTATAGTTCACGCCGATATCCCGCTCTCAACAGCGATCCTCGGCGGCTCTATTGAAATAAATACTCTGGATGGATTGAAAACGGTAAAGGTCCCCGCAGGCACAGAGTTTGGCCAGAAAATAAGGATAAAAGGGGCCGGCGTAAAGGAGTTGAACAAGTCGCATACAGGCGACCTTTACATAGAGATCGGCATCAACATCCCGAAGAACCTGGACGACAAACAGAGAAAGGCTGTTGAAGATATAAAAAAGACCGGCCTCTAGATCGCGAAGACAACCGCATGCCTGTTCGGGGGCAATGACCGGTCTATCGCATGTAAACATATAGCTTATAGATGGAGCCGTTTGTTTCCGTTCCCGCGATCAAATTCTTATCCTTCGACATCGTGGCGTGGAACGAACCGTTTACATCCTTTGCAATTGTCCCGTCATTCGCGATGCTCCAGCTGAATCCCGGTATATCGATAGGCACGTCGTTATTATTTGAACGGACCACCTTGCCCGTAACATGCCGCTGGCTATAATTTTGCATAGAACTTGAATATTATTAATATGCCGACTCTTTCTCTCACCGGCCACACTACGTCATATTTTTGTGCATGTTGATCAGGGTTTGGCAGTGAAAACCGCACTGCCGCAAGAGGCATGGACCGCAAAGCTTGACCTTACTTCATTAAATTAAGAAAATAAGCCGATATCGTTGTATTCTGGGAGGTAAATGAAACAGACAGAACTGGATTATATCCTGACCACCATGCTGGAATCACATACGAACGTATCTGATCTCAATATCACAGTAGGAAGACCCCTGCAGGTGGAAAGCAACGGGCTACTCAAGGAGGTGGAGATAAAACCGAAACTCGGAAACCTCACCCCGTTCCAGACCGAGGAGATGGCTCTCTGTCTCATCAACTCCGACAAGCGCCTTACCGAGACTCTTTTAAGCAAGGGGTCGTGCGACCTCTCCTACATCCTTCAGGGGAAGGCGCGTTTCAGGGTAAACATATTTTCCCAACGGTCGACATACTCCATAGTAATGAGGAAACTTGAGGCCAGAATCCCCTCAATCGCCGAGCTGAAACTGCCGGAAGTATTCAACAAGATGGCGGAAGAAAAAAACGGGATGATATTCGTTACAGGCGCGACCGGAAGCGGTAAATCCACAACCATCGCCGCGATACTCGACCAGATAAACAGAACCAAACCGGTGCATGTAGTCACTCTGGAGGATCCGGTTGAGTTCGTGCACAACCATGTTAAATCGACCTTCAATCAGAGAGAGCTCGGCACCGACTTCGACACATTTGCAAACGGCTTAAGGGCCGCCCTGAGACAGGCGCCGAAGGTCATACTCGTTGGCGAAATGCGCGACAGGGAATCGGTGGAGATAGGGCTCGCGGCCGCTGAAACCGGACACCTTGTGCTTACGACCCTTCACACCATAAACGCGGGACAGACAATAAACAGGATAATAGGGATGTTCGACAAGGACGAGGAGACCCAGATAAGAACAAGGCTTGCCGAGACTGTTCGATGGATAGTTTGTCAGCGTCTTGTTCCAAAAGCAACTGCAGGGCGCCACGCCGTTTTTGAAATAATGGGCTCCAACCTTCGCGTAAAGGATTCCATCATCAATGGGGAAAAACCGGGGAAAACATATTACGAGATCATTAACGACGGCTCCGCAAGCGGGTGGAAAACTTTCGATACATCGCTTGTCGAATCGTTCCAGGCCGGACAGATCTCGGAAGAGACCGCGCTCTCCTTCTCCTCGATAAGGGCAAACGTAGGAAGAGGCATCGACGGGATAAAAGCGACGCGCGGACAGAAAACGAGCGACATCGACGAATTGCAGATAGACGGTGAATACGAAACCGCCCTCAAAAAAGGCATGAAGCCAATCAGGAAAAAGAAGAAGTAACACACTATGGAAATTACCTGCCAGAACTGTAACGCGCAAATCAAGGTGCCAGATCAAAAGGTTCCGAAAGACCAGCCGTTTGCGTTCAAATGCCCTTCATGCCAGGGGAGGATAATGGTCGAACCGTCGCAATCCTCCGGCGTCCGGGGAGAATTTTCGAAATCGGAGATCCATACGCCGCCTGCCGGGATAGCGCCAATGAAGGTAATGGACATAGGGAAAAGGACAGCCATGATCTGCCATACTAAATCCGAAACTCTCGCAAAACTGGCTCATGAGTTTGGCTATCAGGCATATCTCCCCGGAGACCATGTAACTGCCATCAGAAGTCTCAGATTCAACGAATACAGCATGGTTATATGTTCTTCCGAGTTCGAAAAGATCCCGCATGACAAGGCGACTATACTGCAAACACTCCAGCACCTGGGGATGGAGAAAAGAAGAAAGATGTTCGTGATCTTCATAGGCGAAGGCCACTCATCATTCGACCGGATGACCGCTTTAGCCATGAGCGTGAACCTCTTCATTGCGAAGAGCGACTTTGAAAATAATCTCAACAAACTGATGGTGCCGATAAAAAACGAACTTAATGAACACGAATTGAATTATTCCATTTTCAATAAGACATTGGCTGTTATAGGAGGCGCCTGATGGATACACCTATCGTTGAACGTTATTCCGATGGGCAGGTAATACTTACCGAAGGGGTGGTCAGTCAAAAGGCATACATAATCATATCGGGAGAGGTCGCCATAACCAAGAAAATCGGCAATCGGAATGTGACCGTCGGTATGCTTAAAGAAGGGGACGTCTTCGGAGAGATGGGGCTCTTTCAGGACAAAATGCGCTCAGCCAGCGCCATGGCAAAAGGGGACGTCTCGGTAGGGGTTATAGACAAGGAACGCTTCAACAGCCTCCTCCTCAGGTGTCCGGGGGATATGAAAATAATCATCAACTCCCTTATAGACAGGCTTCGGGGAGCCACCGACAAGCTGGCAGCCATAGGGCTGAAACTTGAACAGGCAAAACGTTCGATAGAGGCGCTATCCACCAAAGAAGATCTTGATTAATGCCCACCTACACTTATAAATACCAGACAAAAATTGGTATTAAAAAAGGGGAAGTAGACGCCGATTCACTGGAGGCCGCGGAGAACTTCCTAAAAAAGCAAAAACTTAACATTGTTTCCGTCAAGGAAAAACCGAAGGACCTTCTTGAAGGATTTGGCGACCAGCCGACCCAAAAAGACCTTGTCGTATTCGTGCGCCAGTTCGCAACGATGATCGACGCTGGCGTTTCGCTAGTGCAATGTCTCGACATACTTGGAACTCAGGCCGAAAACAGAACCCTGAGCAGAGCGACCTTCGACATCAAATCCCGTCTTGAACAGGGAGACACATTCGCCGACGCGCTGAGAAGGCATCCGAAGATTTTCGACAACCTTTTTTGCAACATGGTCGAAGCGGGCGAAATTGGAGGTATCCTCGACATCATCTTCAATCGCCTCGCCGCGTACATTGAAAAGGCGGCTGCCCTGCGATCGAAAATCAAATCGGCGATGGTATACCCGGTTTCCATCATGGTTATCGCTACTACCGTCGTTGTTTTTCTACTTGTTTTTATCATCCCGCAGTTTTCCAAGATGTTTCAGGACATGGGAGGAAGGGAACTTCCCGCTGTAACCAAGTCCGTAATTTTCCTGAGCGACCTCGTTATAAACAACTGGTATTTGCTCTTCATTCTACCGGTTGGCGGATACTTTATTTTTACGAAATTTTACGCCACCGAATCGGGCCAATATTCGATAGACAGGCTGGCGATGCAGCTCCCCGTGCTCGGAGTGCTGGTTCAGAAAGTCGCGGTAGCCAAGTTTACCCGCACTATGGGAACATTGATATCATCCGGCGTTCCGATCATGGAAGGGCTTAATATCACCGCCCGCACAGCGGGTAACAAGGTGATAGAAAAAGCCGTTTTGGCGATCATAGACGAGATCAAACAGGGTAAGGGGCTTTCCGACCCTCTCAGGGATCAGGGTGTTTTTCCGCCGATGGTCGTGCAGATGATAGGCGTAGGAGAACATACAGGCGCTCTTGATACGATGATGGAAAAGATCGCCGACTTCTACGATGCAGAGGTCGACGACGCGGTTGACGCACTTACATCGCTTATGGAGCCTATGCTAATGGTTTTTCTAGGCATCACCGTCGGATACGTCGTCATAGCCATGTACATGCCGATCTTCCAGATGGGCGCTGGAGGTTAGTGATAGAAGCAGTGCGCGAGAACAATAGAACCGGCTCGGGCTGAACTTCCATATCAAGATCAGAGGGGCAAATGACGTCTGGCGAAAACCATGAGAGCCGCGAAAAAAACAGCCGAGAGGTGATAAAAGCTCTCATTATTTTCAGAATAATCGTCATCTCCTTTTTTCTCGGTCTTCTGATAATATTCCAGATTCAATTCGGCAACCTTCCCTTCTCATTCCCTCTTTCGATGATCGCTGCCGCTACATATTTTCTTTCGATAATATATATCTACTTGTCCAAAAAAATTTCGCGAGTTTCGGCTTTTCTATATACTCAGCTCTTCATAGACCTGACGATGGAAACGGCGATCATCTTTTTCGCGGGGGGTGTCGACAGCCCGTTCACTTTCCTGTATATGTTCACAATCATAGCGGCATCGATAGTGCTTGAACGTCCATCCAGCTTCGTGATGAGTTCCACCGCGAGCATCCTGTACGGCCTGCTTGTCAATTTCGAATTTTACGGATTGATCCACCCCCTCCCGCTACTTGCGGGAGAGGGCAAAGGCGCTACAGGCGGATATATCTTTTTTACCGTTTTCGCGCACATTGCCGCCTTCAACATGGTCGCGTATCTTAGCGATTTCCTGTCTCAGAGATTTAGAAATATCTTCATTGAATATATTTCTAAAAGCAGGGACCTCACCGAATTAAAAGCCTTTCATGAAAATGTTATTGCCCACATGGGGAGCGGATTTCTCGCCCTTAATATGAATAAGAAAATTATTTCGTTAAATCAGGCGTCCTGCAAGATTCTCGCAAAACGTGAAAACCTCATCATCGGCACTCAGCTTGAGGAGGTTTTCCCGAATATCAAGCCGGATCTCTTTTCCTTGTCGGCTCTTCAGGAAAGCAAGGACAATACCGCCAGCTTTGAAACCGTATACACGGATCAGAACGGCAAGGATATCATTCTGACCTTTACGGTATCACCCTTTTACAATCCATCGGGGAAGAGCATCGGGTACATAATGATTTTTCAGGACGTGACAAAGATCAAACATATGGAACAAACCATCGAAAGATCCGAAAGGCTCGCCTCAATGGGAAGAATAGCCGCGGGTCTAGCCCACGAGATACGAAATCCGCTCGGCTCGATTAGCGGTTCGATACAAATGCTTAAAAAAAACAACATCACCAGCGGTAAAGACGATTCCAGCCAGACGCTCATGTCGATAATTCTTCGTGAAACCGAAAGGCTCAATCATATAATCGATAATTTTCTGAGCGCATCAACTACCATCGCAAAAACAGTAGAAAACGTAAACCTCTCTGAAATAGTCGGCGAATCGCTTCTTCTTTTCAGGAATGATAAAAGTTACAGCGACAGAATAAAGATCAAAACCGATATTGATGAAACTATTACGATCCAAGGGAATTTCGAGTCGCTTAAACAGGTTATCTGGAACCTTTTATTGAATTCCGCCCAGGCAATCGATAAGGAAGGGACTATTGATATCTCGGCAAAACCGAATGCAGAGAAAGGCAACAGCGTTACGCTGTTTTTTTCCGATACAGGGTGCGGAATTGACAAGGAGAGCCTTACAAAGATATTCGAACCTTTTTACACTACCAAGACAAAAGGGACGGGACTGGGTCTGTCAACAGCGCTAAAAATACTTGAAGCCCACAATGCAACTATTAACCTTACAAGCCGCAAGAATGAAGGGACCAACTTTCAAATAACTTTTCCCGCCCAATAGCCGACGGTGCCAGACCTTTCCCGTTAATCAATAGAAACGATTCCTTGCTAATGCGGCGTTCCTTTGATATAAATGTCAGATTGTTTGTGGCGCGGGGTGGAGCAGTTCGGTAGCTCGTCGGGCTCATAACCCGAAGGTCGCAGGTTCAAATCCTGCCCCCGCTACCAATAACATATTAATTCCAGCATCCAACCCAATCACTCCAGACATTTCCAGATTTAGCTACGCAGGATTTGAACACTTGCCTTCGTGCCCGACCGAAGAGGGAGGGCATTTCCGACAGGAAATAGAAGGCAATCCAAACAAACTTCCACAGCTCCTGCCCCCGCTACCAATAACATATTAATTCCAGCATCCAAC
>JAOUMJ010000045.1 GCA_029881495.1 Nitrospinota bacterium
TACTACTTCTGAAGCTTTTCAACCCTCAAAAGGGGGGGGCTCTCAAAAGGCTGAACAGCTTTATCGACAGGCAATGAACGCCTATGGAAGCGCCGGATATCAGAAGGCTGTTGAGTTGACTACCGAAGCGATAAAAGCCGACCCAAAACATGCGAAAGCTTATACCCTTAGGGGAAAGGCGACAATGGGCCTTGGAGACATGGAAAGTGGCACGAAGGATCTGGATATGGCTATAAAACTCGATTCAACAATAGGCGAGGCATATTTCCTGAGGGCGCAGATGAGTGAGATCATGGGAGACATGGAAGGAGCGGAAAAAGATTATATAAAGGCGTGTGCGAACAAGTACAGCCAGGCGTGTAAATAGGCGGTTCCGGTCGGGATAATAACCAGGGATTGACCGTTATCTGGGAATAAAAAAGAGAAGAGAGAAATGAAAGATAAAAAATTTTCAGCTTTGGACTGGGCTATTCATTTCGGCGTGGCAATAAACCTTGTGGTCGCTGTACTGCTGGTTTGGTATTCGCTTTCACGTTAAGAATAGAGTAGTTTCATTTTCCATCAGTATTAATTCTGGTTCAAACCCGTTAAAAAATCGGAAAATTGCGGGGCAGAATGAGCGATTCGTGTCATATAGTGGAATATTTCGTTCAAATCTTGTAGAATCGGCCTGGAAAGTACGTTTTGAGGAGGATAGATGCAGGTAGAACCGATTGTCATTATTGATGATGACAAGTCAATTTGCAAGACATTGCAGATGCATTTTGAAAGGCAGGGGTCGAAGGTAATCACAGCGAACCTTGCCAAAGAGGGGATTGATACCTTGAATTCACTCACCTCAGCAATCGTTATCCTTGATGTCAAGCTGCCGGATGCGGACGGGATAGAGCTGTTGAAGCAGATCCAGGGTAAGGGTGGTGATTATTATTCCATAATAATCACCGCATTTCCGAATATGGATTCCACCATAAAAGCTGTGCAGAACGGCGTTGGGGAATATATCCATAAACCTATAGATATTCAGGAAATTGATGTGGCAATGGAAAAGGCCAGGGATTTCTTCGCCAGCAAAAAGGATACGAAGGTTTCCCTAGTGCCGATTCCGGTATACGATACATGGAGCGACCAGTTCATCGGCAAAAGTTCGACTATGAAAGAGCTTTTTAAAACGGTAGGTATGGTCTCAATGGGGAAGGCTACGGTTCATATCACTGGCGAGAGCGGAACTGGCAAGGAACTTGTTGCGAAAGCGATCCATCAGAACAGCCCGGATAAGGACGCCCCGTTCATCTCCATCAACTGCTCCGCGATCGTCGAAACTCTACTCGAATCGGAACTTTTCGGACATACAAAAGGTTCGTTTACCGGAGCGATAACCGACAAGGAAGGAAAATTCACCCTTGCAAATAACGGAACCATCTTTCTCGACGAGATCAGTGAAATGGATATCAATCTCCAGGCAAAACTTCTGAGGGTTCTGCAGGAACGGGAATTTTACGCGGTAGGCGGAAAAGAAAAGGTAAAAGTGAACTGCAGAATTATCTCTGCTTCAAACTCAGATATTGAAAGAATGGTAAAAGAGGGGAAATTCAGGGAAGATCTCTATTACAGGCTGAATGTCGTCAATATCCATATCCCCCCGCTCAGGGCGCGCAGAGAGGATATACCTGACCTGATCCTTTACTTTCTGGCAAAGATCGGAAACCAGAACGGGCGATACGTCAAATATATTTCACAGGAAGCGGTAAACTTTCTTTCGGCGCAGTATTGGAAAGGGAATGTCCGTGAACTTGAAAATGTTATCACGCATGTGGCTACCATGTCGCGAGAGGATACCTTGTCTCAAAAACATTTCACGCATTTAGTAAGTCCGGCACCTGTAAACGCCTATTCAAGATCAGACGATACCCAAAATGAAAAAGGGGCAAACGGAAACGGTTCCGATGGCGCGTACTCGCCGGTATCATTGAATATTGTTGAAGGCGAAATGGTTAAGAGAACCCTTGAGCATACCAAATGGCACAAGGGTAAAGCGTGCGAGATACTGGGAATAAGCCGTCCTCGACTTGACAGAAAAATCAAAAAATACGGCATTAAACCTAGCCAGCCGTACGCAGATGAAGAATAGCAGGCTGGCGGATCCCTTGCATCCCTGCGCAGATTAGACAAACCGGATGAGCTCCCTGAAAGAACTATCGCTCCTTGTACAGCAGGGGGAAAACGTCGAGGCAGTTGAATGCGCCACTGATCTTCTTGAAAAATCCGTCACTGTCGAAGAGATTATCGAAGCGGTATCGGAAGGGCTTACAATTCTTCGAAACAAATGTACCGTCGAAAACTTTCAGTTGCTGGACGTCCTCCTGGCCAGCAGGGCGATGGTTGAAGTCGTCGATGAGTGCATAGCGAGAAAACTTCAAAATGAAATGGATCGCCTTGCAGATGAATTTGAAGAGAAGGGAAAGCAGAAAAAGAACCGGACTCTTGTGATAGGGACAATACAGGGGGATGTGCATGATCTTGGGAAGCATATAATAGCAACCCTGTGCAGATTCAACAATTTTAATGTCATCGATCTTGGCAAGGATGTGCCGGTGGATAATTTTGTCAAAGCGGCTATTGCCGAGAATGCCGAGTTCATCGGGGTATCCAGTTTAATGACGGTATGCCTTCCAAGGATTAGCCAGATAAAGAAAAGTCTGCTGGAGAAGGGGGCATCGCATATCAAGGTAATAGGCGGCGGCTCGGCAGTTCAGCAGAGCAGAGCGGAGTCTCTCAATCTTGATTTCCTGGCGTTCGACGCATTTGAAGGCCTAGATTTCATGAACCTAAGCATGCCGGAAAAAGATTGGAATCATTAGAGAGGATCAGGTCGGTTGTCCGTTTCCAGCAAACCGACCGCCCCCCGGTAATACCGGAAATGATCGCCGTTACGGCGACTATAGCTGGAGTATCACCAAGAGAGTACGCTAGATCGGGCGACATAGTTGCAGAATGCCAGCTATCCGCCCAGGAGCGGATTGGGCATGATGCAGTCTTCGCTATGGCAGATCTCTGCGTTGAGGCGGAGGCTCTCGGCTGCAAACTCGAATTCCCCGAAGATAATTATCCCTATGTAAAAGAAACGATATTAAGCGACCTTGAAGGGCTGAAGAGATTGGTAATTCCCGATCCTGCTAAAGACGGAAGAATGCCTGAAATGCTGAAAGCCGTAAGGCTCATGAAAGCGAAGGTAGGGGGGAAGATCCCCGTCATGGCTCACACGATAGGACCGCTGACACTAGCGTCGCGGATCATGGATATCGAGAAAATGCTCTACATGATGGTGGATAATCCAGAAAAGTTCAACGCAATTCTCGAATTCTGCCTTAGCGTATCGACGGAGTTTGCATCAGCTCTCGTAAAGGAAGGTGCGGACGGGATCATCGTATTTGATCCAACTGCATCCCCTTCGGTCCTGCCGGCGAAAATATTCACGCAGTTCGAGCTTGGGATGCTGCAAAGAATGTTCTCAAAGATCAGGGAGATAAATCCGGAGATCATTACATGGTATTCGGTGGCAGGGCCGCTACAGACCAATCTCTCGATACTGAATGCGGTAGCCGCAGATATTTCCACTTTTGATTATGTGGTTCCCGTGGAAACAGCGTTGAAATATTGCGGTTCGACGGTATTGAACGGAAATATTAAGCCATACCTCTTTCTTGAGGGGACTCCCGATGCGATAAGGAAGGAGTCTGCCAGCCTGCTCAAGGCAACACGGATGATGGAGCGCTTCATCCTGGGGAGCGGTTGCGAAATACCGCTCTATTCGAAAATTGAGAATATCACCGCAATGGTGGATGCGGTGAAAGAGGAATCCGAAATGGTGGAAGCGGTTAACACGGAAATGGATGGTTTTCAGGAAGTGAGGATTTTCCCTCACAGAAAAAAAATATATGTGAAGAAGGGGAGCAGCCTCCTTGAGACTATTCATAATTCCGATATCGGGATAACCAGCTACTGTGATAAATCAGGTTCCTGTGGAAAGTGCGTCGTAACATTGAAAAACGGTGAAGTAAAACCTCCGGGAAAAATCGAAAAACTCCAGTTGACTGCGCAGAAAAGTGGTGAAGAGGAAAGGCTCGCCTGTTGTATAGGGGTGCAATCGCCGATGGAGATCTACATACCTTATAAAACCAGAATATTCAGGGGCTACTCAAACGTGCCGATTGAAATGTATAAAAGTTCCATAAAACAGGAGTTGGAAAAGCAGAAATTCAAGCCGAATATCTCCATTTTCAACCTGTCACTTGGAACTGACGGCAAAAGGGGTATTCCTCTGGAAAAAATCCTGAAGGATGAATTTCCCGGCTTCAGTATCTGTGAACAGGCAAGAAAGAAGTTCCCCCTTTATGAGCGAAACGGCCACAAAGAGGCGTCACTGGTCATCGATAATCATGAGAAACTTATTATGGATGTTACCAACAACAAAAGGGTATATGGACTGGCGATTGACATAGGTACGACCACAATATCCGCATACCTTCATAACCTGAACGATGGAAAGCTGGAGTGCGTCGGCTTTACGGCAAATGGGCAGAACCAGTGGGGGGCGGACATAATAACAAGGGCCGCAAAAATAGCGGAGGATCCGAAACTTCTGGAAAAAATGCAGGAGAGGCTTGTCGAAGAGATCAACACGCTAATATCGGGATTTCACCGGGATTATTCCATTTCGAACGATTGCATCTACGAGATCGTAGCTGTGGCAAATCCGGTCATCACACACCTGTTCCTTGGAATAGATCCTAAACAACTTACGGAATCGCCGTTCATTTCAAGTTTATCGGGATGGACGACTGTTCCGCTCGACTATAAGCCGGCGTTGGCTCATCTTTCAGTAAACCAGTGTTGCATGATTAATGTAATGCCTGAGATCGGCGGATTTGTCGGGGGGGATGCTGTCGCTGGAGTAATGGCTACCGGGATGCATGAAAAAGAAGAACTATCAATATTTATAGATGTTGGGACGAACGGCGAGGTTGTGATTGGCAACTCCAAAAGACTTGTAAGCACCTCTCTTGCGGCAGGCTCGGCGTTTGAGGGAGCCCACCTTTCACACGGGCGGGCGTGCCAGAATGGCACGATACACAAAATCAATTTCGACGATGATGGGAATATATTCTGCAATACGCTTGGCGGTGCGGTTCCATTCGGATTATGCGGTTCCAGTGTAATTGACGCCATAGCAGGTTTTTTAAGAAAAGGGATCATTGACAAGCGGGGACGCTTTACCACTGACGGAAAGTGGCCTCAGGTAAAAGGGGACCGTTTTATACTAGTGCCAAAACAGAAGGCAGCCACCTTCTCTCCAATCTATATTTCCGCCAAGGATATTGAGGAGATCCAAAAGGCAAAATCGGCAATTCGAACAGGGATAGACCTTCTGATGAAAGATATGGGGGTAACTCCCGACATGATCAAAAATGTATTCATATCAGGGTCATTTGGGATATGCATCGACGAGAAAAATGCCAAAACTATTGGGCTGATACCCCATTTCCCGCAAGCGAAATTCAATTCGATAAAGAACTCAGCCGGGGTAGGCTCGCGCCTTGCCCTACTTTCCATGAACGCAAGGGAGAAAGCGGAAAAAATAGCATCATTTGCCGAGCATGTGAACCTGGCGAATAATCCTGAATTCAACAATATGTTTATTGATAATATGCTGTTCAAGGAGGCAAATTGAAAGAGCAGTTCTTTAAAAGACTCCTTGATAATGCCAATGACCTGATATGGTCCATAGACATGGAAGGTTGTTTTACCTATATAAACGACAATATCAAGGATTGGGGCTACGACAAGGACGAGTTGATCGGAAAGCCTTTGCTCAACATACTCAATACTCAGCATATAATCAAAAGGGATCATAAAACCTTTGGGGCTGACACGAAAGAGATCTATGAGATGGAAACGCTTGATAAGTACGGAAAGATTCACAGGGTCATTGTCAGCTCCTCGCCATTGAAGGACGACGACGGCGTGATAGTCGGCGTAATGGGAATTATCCGCGATGTGACTGAGAACCAGAAGCTCCAGGAAAGATTGAAAACGGAAGAGCAGCTCGCGTCGCTAGGGAGGCTTGCGATAGGTATCGCCCACGAGATACGAAATCCTCTTTCCTCGGTGAAAATGAATCTTTCAATCTTGAAAAGCAGGTTGAATCCGAAGGAAGACGATCTTACGCATTTCAATATCGCGCAGGATGAAGTCTTTCACCTGGAAAAGATAGTAACAGAGCTTCTGGATTACGCAAAACCGGCCCCATTGGATCTTCACAGGCATAATCCGCATAATGTGATCGAGGAGACTATATCGCTTCTGAGCCCCCCAGGGAGTACGGATGATTTTGCTATTAAGAAAAGTTTTATTTCCAAGGTTCCAATGATATTGATGGACAAGGGAAAAATACATCAGGCTTTGCTGAATATACTTATTAACGCCATACAGGCATCAAAGCCCGGCGGAATAATCGAGATTAAAACGGAGCTGGTTGAGCCTGCCAATGATAAATTCAGGATAACAGTCAAAGATAACGGTGACGGGGTAAGTCCCGAAGACGCGAAATATGTATTCGACCCGTTTTTTACAAAAAAGGCGAAAGGGACTGGGCTTGGGCTCTCAATTGTCAGGAATATCATGAACAATCATAACGGCGACGTCCGGCTGGAATCCACTCCGGGAAAAGGGGTATCGGTTTACCTTGAATTGCCGGTCAGCTGAATTACTTTACTGGCGGATAGGGCGTTACGATTCCTTTTTTGGGAGTATCAGCTTTAGCCCCATTTTCATGACTCCCATGGTCATTTCGCCCATATAGGTGTATCTTATGACCCCTTCCTTGTCTATGAAGAAAGTTGTCGGAAGGCCGAACACTTCGAATTTGTTATTTACGTCACCCGATTCGTCGAGGAGAACGGTGAATGTATAACCGTTTTTATCTATGAAATCCTTTACGACATCTTTTTTCTCCTTGGCGTTTATCAGTACCATCGCAAGTCCTTCACCTTTTCTTTCCCGGTAAACCTTTTCGAGTTCAGGCATCTCCTTTTTACATGGGAAGCACCACGTTGCCCAGAAGTTTATTACCAGCGGTTTACCCTTGAAATTTTCAAGCGTGGCGTGTTTGCCATCCAGGTCGACTAGCGAAAAGGATGGCGCCGGTTTAGGTTCCTGCGGAGGCGGGGGTTTCATCTCACCTTCAAAGCATGCGGGCGCGAAGAAAAGGAGAAGCGCAAGAGAGATAATTGGAAAGACGAATTGATGCAAGATCCTAGCCATTTAGCATCTCCAGAAAACTCTCAGGGTAAACGATGGGAAGATTCCAGCGGAATATCCTGTCTTTGGTACCCCCGATATTTTTTAAGCGAAGCTCAAACCATTCCGTATCCTTCCCTATGATGGGGGGATTGTTGTTTTTGTCAAAACGTACTATCGACTCGAAGTGGTGTTTGTCGGCGGTCTGGAACCTCAACTGCCAATGGGTGGCGGGTTTAATCGTAGTCTGGCTGTTGGCAAGGAAAGATAGATTATCGAGGTCGAAAAGATCAACCTCCCCTTCATGCACTGAAAAACTGACGATAAACACATGGTATTTATCCAGCTCGTAAGTTTCGATAAGGTTTTCGCCTCCGATTGAATATAGGTACTCTGGAGTTGCGTGTATGACGTCACAATAAATATCCCCTTGGCCTAGATCGTTTCTCCATACAGCTTCATGAACCTTTTTTCTGGCTTCAAAAGAAAAGCGGGATTTGGTAGTAGGGTACATTTCATCAAGATATTTAATGATCATTTCCGCTTCCCGTGCGGATATATCCACATTCTCCTTCAGACGCATCCTCTCGACTACCTGGAACCATCCGGCGGGAGAGAGAACGGCTGTGATCATGGCCGCTTCGCCGTGGCACTTTCTGTAGCAGTTGTTTTGGTAGACTGTCCGAATTTCGTCGTGTGTAAGGTTGGTGATCTGTCCGGTGTTAAAGAGGAAAAGACGCGCATTGTGTTTGAGAGAGTCAAAATCGTTTCTGAAGTCTTGAAATGAATTATAAAAGGAAAAATAGAAGATCAGGAAAAATGCCATGAAAAGGCCCAGCAGATAGGATAAAAGCGAAAAGAAGTTCCAGATAAGTTTCATTAGTCGATATTATACGCGCAGCGGAAGCCGTAATCATTGAATTTGCTCTCGGGCTCATCGCCGAGCCTCGTTGCGGAGCGGAGGCTTTCCGCCGGGGAGAGCCATGAGCCCCCTTTAAGGAGTCTCAGCCCTTTTTCGGCATCATACCATCCGTCAACCCATTCCCACACATTACCGGCCATGTCGTAAAGCCCGAATTCGCTTTTCCCCGATTCGATTGAACCTGTTTTCCGCGTCCCCCCAAGTTTGGAGGATATACTCTCTTCAAGCTCGTAGGAGCCAACCTTTAGCGAGTTATCAAGTCCTGAACCGCTATAGACGGCGTTATCCTTGCTGAATTCATCTCCCCAAGGGTATACGGTGCCTCGCGTTCCACGCGCCGCGGTTTCCCACTCCTCTTCAGATGGCAGCCGTCCATTCACCTTTCTGCAGTAGTCATTGGCCATCTGCCAGGTTACGTTTACTGCCGGGTGTTCCGCGAGGTTCAGCGGGTAAGTAAAGTTTGGAAATATGGAGGAAAAAGCGCTGTTGGTCACTTCCATAGCATCAATTCTAAAACTATTCATTTCCACTTTTCTCTCAGGCGATTCGTTTTTATACCAGTCCCATTTTGCTTTCGTGCTTACCATCTGTTTCTTTAAGGCTTCGGTATCGGTTCCGACAGTTGCTTTAAAGGCCGCGACGGCTACTTTTTTGTCGACAGCGGCGGACGAGGCGGCATGTATCAGGATGAATGCCGCCACCAGAGTTATTATTGTTCTCATTTCGATCTCTTGAAGAACAAGCTTTCAATTACAAGCATTAGAACCGTGTAGATAAGTACGGTCCATACCGCCACGATAAGTATGAAGAGGACGATATCCTTTAAAGGATATCCACCGCGCGTCACCTGGTACCATTTGCCGGATACTCTTTGCGCTGGAGTAAGAAGTGATTCACGTCCGTATCTTTTATAGAAGTAGGCGATTATCTCATCTTTGGTCATGCCGCTGCTAAGTTTACTTCCAATATTGTCTTTCCAATCAAGGCCGCAGCTCATATGGCAATCCTCTAGCACCATCGGACATTCGCACGGGCAGGCAAGATCATGTGATACACCCATAACAGTATTGTCCGACGCGGGATTGGAAAATATGAACTTGGAACTCATGTATGAAATCGTAGCGAACAATGAGATTGTAAAGATGGCGAATTTAAGTTTCATGTCAGTTGATAATTAATTGCAATTTAATTCTTCTTCCTGCGCAAGTAAAACAATGCGGCAAGGGCCAATACCCCGGCGCCAAGCAGAAGCTCACCGATATTTCCATCAAAGAAGCCTTGCGTGGACATCGATTCATATTTAATGTCTACCGATGGTCTGGTATCTTCCTTGAAATAGGAGATGTTGAATACCTTTTCCTCTTCCGCTTTAACATCATTAAAAGTATATTTTGTATATTCAAAATCCTTTTTGGTGTATGTCTCTTCGGAAGACGGGGTAATAGTGAAGTCCTTTACCCTGTAAGGCCTCTGGATATCCACTTCCAGCGTTTGGATATCGTAATAAGTGAAAACGGAAAAGGTGAATTCCCTTTTGGCATTTTCCTTTATCGGGAATGGAGAGTATTTATAGTCGATGAAAAAGTCGGAATAGGGGAGGCCTATTTTGACGAAATTCCTTGCATCCCCTTTGGCGATATCGTAAAGCTGACAGAAGTGCTGACCGCCCGGCGACAGGCTACATGCGTCAGTCAATTTATCCACCCCTTGCGGAATGCTGAAAGTAACATGCTTTGGAAACATGGTACGATCGGCAAATTTCCCTTCCTGGACGACAAGCACCGATTGTGAATCGTATTCGGGCATGATTGTAACCTTCATTCTTCCAATTTTCAGGATATCTTCCGCGTAGGATAGAGAAGAGGGAAGAGCCAAGCAGGCGAGGAACAAAACTGCGTATAGAACTATTGTGGAAAATTTGTTGCTCATTCCTTCTCCATGTTTCCCATATCGTGATGATGACCGTTGTGTCCGGTAGCATCAGGCACGAATCTTCCAACAAGAAAGCTCTTGTAATTAGTCATTTGGCCGCTAAGGATCAAGATTGATGCGGCAAGAACCACAGCGCCGCTCAATTTCCTTATTATATCTCTTCCGCTATCAGAATTCGTCCTGGAGCAAAGAAACAGTAGAAGTATCTCCGCTCCAAATATAGCGCTGGTTGTACCGAGAGTGTAGAAGACAAGCATTACAGCCCCGATACCTGCAGTTTCAGCAGAGCCGTTCAAGGCAAATATCGAAGTGAGTGTAGGGGTAACGCAAGGTTTATACGCGACCGCCATTGAAGCGCCGAAAAGGAGGAGAACCGCCGGAACACCGAACAACGTCACCCTCCTCGGTTGATCCTTAATTGTCAGGAGACCGATGAGATACAGTCCGGTTAGGCCGATTATGACACCTCCAAACCGGTTTAGAAGTTCGTTATATCTGAAGATCGCTCTGCTAATGGA
>JAOUMJ010000046.1 GCA_029881495.1 Nitrospinota bacterium
CGCGTCTACCTGTGCCTTGCCTTTGCCCTTTATGGCAACCGACAACTGGTGTTTCCAGTAACCGATTGTTTTTCCATCTCCGGCCAGAACAATGCCGTTACCGTCGGCGTCCACTGCGTCAAGATCGCCAAGGATAGCTGTTGTGTTCACTCCAAAACCGAAATCTATTCCGGTAATATCCGACGCCATCACCTGGACGTCGCGAACCGAATAGCCAGTTGCGGTGAAATACATCGAAAGAATTCCGTTCACGTCATGCCCGTTGCCTGTCATGGAGTAGGTGACGGAATAGTTGTCGGGGTACAGACCCGCAAAGGTGTAGTTACCTTCAGAGTCGGTTACCGTCACAGCGAAAAGGTCGCCATTACCGTCGAGAAGCATAACTGAAACATTCGCTAATCCCGGTTCAAGACCATTGTATCCGCCGTTCTTGTCGACATCGATGAAGTATTTCCCGGATATCGAGTATGTGTTTACGGGGTTATCCTTTTTTGCCACGGGACCGGTAATCGTATCTATCGCAAATATCGTAGCGCCCTTTACAGAGTAATTGACATCGCCGAGTTCCCAATCGCCAAGAAGAGTGAATGAATATAGAAGGTTCGTCCCCTCTGCCTGTCCGCCGTCGTATTTAATACCGACTATGCCGGTTGTTGGGTCGGGTTTGTTCAATATCTCTACAGGCTCGCTTCCTTCAAAGCCAACAACTTCGTATTCTTCAGGAAGCTCGAAAACAATGTGGCTTAGGGCAGGACTTCCGTGAACAGTCACAGAGTATATGAAGGTGGTAGAGTTTGACACGCTGTCATAAAAACTATCCACGAATGTGACTTCCCAAGGGGTTTCGCCTATGTCCACCTGAGTCATGGTTCGCCCGGCCTCAACACTTTGTGCCGCGCCAAACGAAATTAAAAAGAAAGATGCAAGAACCAGAAAACCATGTCTGATCATGTTGAATATAGCGTTCATTATGTTACTCCTTCAATTAAGAAGTTTAATTACTTCTGCTCAGAAATGGTGCATTTACTGTACCAAAAAAGTAGGGTTAAAAAGCAAGTTAAAACAATAAGATATCTGCATGCAAATGGCTATATATGATACAGAAATACAGCAGTAACTGAAACGATTATGTATCTCAAATATAAGAAGTATAGAGGTAAACTCCCTACTGAAATTACTCTCATTAATATCGGCCAATTCAGTTGGGAAGGTCAATCCCATGCAGGGAACAATCCATTTCGGTGGGTATGAAAAGTGAAATTACATCCAATTAATACGAAAGCGGTTGAAGAAAGCCGAGACTTTTCGCAAATTGAATTAAGGAAGAATGAGACCAATTCAGTTGCAGATTTGATAGTCTATGCGGACATGGAAATTAAAGAATATCTTCCGGCTCTGGCACTTGGATTTTTCGGAGGATTCCACTGCGTCGGGATGTGCGGTGGCTTTGTCGCTTCATTCTCGTTGGCGAGAGGCAATGTATGGATGCCGGGGATGATAGCCTACCAAGGATCAAGGATATTGACATACTTGGTACTTGGTGTTGTTACGGCATTGATCGGGAGAATAGTTGTAGAATCTGGTGCGTTTTCGAACGGACAGAGGATCGTATCGCTTATTGCAGGATCGATCATGCTGATACTTGCGTTGCAGATTGGTGGGATTATCAGTGAGTGGTTCAGTTTTTCTCCTTCAAGCAGCAATATGTTTTCAAATGCTTACAAAAAGGCGGTAAAAGGGGACAACGCATTTGCCTGGGTCCCCTTTGGAATACTTAACGGACTCCTCCCGTGCGGACTGGTATATTCCGCTCTCGCTCTATCCCTGGATTCGGCAAATGCTTTGAAAGGTGGATTGATGATGCTGGCGTTTGGAGCCGGGACAATTCCATGGCTTTTAGGCGTTGGCTGGTTGATGAAGTCTATTACCCCGGCGGTACGGCTGGGATTTACGAGAATGGCGGCTTTTGCAATAGCGGTCTATGGTATATTTTTGATCTATAAATCCTCTTCACACTGGACCCACTCCATGATGGATATGTAACGTCATCGATCTTCGGATCTCTCTTTTCGGCTTTTATTCCAGGGAAGTTTCGGGTCGTCATCATCCAGAAGTATTCTGTTCGGGGGTCCCTCAAGATCTTCATACTGTCCGCTTTTTATCGACCAGAAAAGGATCAAGACCGCAAGAAATCCTACAAGAATGATTGCTGGAACCAGCCAGTAGAGCACACTCATTTCAGCCTGTTTTCCCTTATACGAAGCGCGTTGGCAATAACAGTCAATGAACTGATCGGCATTGCAAAAGCGGCAAACACTGGGGTGATCAATCCCATAAATGCCATTGGTATGAACATTATATTGTATGCGATCGAAATTGCGATATTTTGTCTGATTATCCCGAGAGTTAGATGAGAGAGAATTACTGTCCTTTTGAGATTGGCAAGAGAAATGCCTGTAAGCACTATATCTGCGCTATGGATCGAAACATCCGCCCCTGTTCCTACAGCTATCCCGACATCTGCCTTTACGAGAGCGGGGGCATCGTTCACCCCGTCGCCTATCATTATTACCGTTTCACCTTTATTCCGCTGGTAACTTTCAATTACCGAGAATTTTTCTTCCGGCTTCATCTCACTCATGATTTCCAGATCATCCGGCCTGGAAAAGCCAAGCTCCTTAACTGTATATTCTGCCGCTTCCCTGCTGTCGCCGGTAAGAAGTGTGACAGGTATATTCTTCTCCTTCAGGAATGACATCGCCTCTTGCGCACCATTCCGCAACGGATCTCCCAGGATAAAAATGCCAGCTATCTTTCCATCTATGGCGCAGAATATAACTGTCCTCCCTTTAGAGTAATGTTCATTTGAGTTAATGTTTTCGAGAGATACACCGTTTTTAACCATCCACTCCTTTGAACCGACAATGATCTTGCTTTTATTTAATTCTCCAGAAATGCCAAAGCCTGGTTGGGCAGAAAAGCTGGATACACCGGAAATATCGATTTTAAGATTCTCTTTTTCTGCCACTGTCACGATAGCTTTAGCGATGCTATGTTCCGAGCGCGATTCAATTGAAGCTGTAATTTCCAAAAGCTCTTTTCTTGAAATTGAGAGCGGGATTATCTCTATCAGGCTCATTTTCCCTTCAGTTAAAGCCCCTGTTTTATCAAATACCACTCTGTTCGCCCTTGAAACGGTTTCAAGAGAGGCTCCGTTCTTTACAAGTATCCCTATTCTGGAGCCAAGACCGGTAGCGGCCGATACCGCCATCGGCGTGGCGAGACCCAGCGCGCAAGGGCAGGTGATGATGAGAACGGAAGTGGCTGTAAGAAGAGCTTTTTCAAATCCAGCATCGTACCAGAAGAGGAACGTCCCGGCGGCGAGCGTTAAGGTCATAAATATGAACCATGGAACCACCTTTTCGGCGGTCTGTTGTGTCGGAGCCTTGCTCGTTTGAGCTTTGTCAATGAGCAACGCCATTTTTGTGAGAGTATTTTCGGACAACGTGTTTATTACCTTTGCAGTCAAGGAGCCGTTGCCGTTTATGGACCCTGCAACGAGCAATGAGCCTGGGAATTTCTTTACAGGCGCCGATTCACCGGTTACGATCGATTCATCAAGTTCGCTTGCTCCTTCGATCACTTCTCCATCAAGCGGAATTCGCTCCCCGGGTTTTATTAGCATAATATCGCCTTTGTTTACGCTCTTTACATGCACACAGAATTCGGAATTATTATTTAATATGGTGGCTACCTTCGGTTGCAGTTCCAGTAGACGTTCCGTGGAATCTGAAGCCCTTGCCCTGGATGATGTTTCCATATATCTTCCGATATGGATTACAAAAAGAAAAAATACCATGGTGTCGAAATAGACTTCACCGCTTTCAGGGGCAAAAAGGGTTATATATGCCGAGTAGAGGAACGTGGCTATGGCGCCGATAGCAATCGGCAGATCCATTGTTAGATAAAAACTGCGTATTCCGAGCAAGGAGCCTTTCAGGAAAGGATATCCTGAATAAAGCAGGGTAGGGAGCGCAATAAAGAGTCCTAATATCCTGAAAAAATCGCGGTACTCCCCCATATCGGCTCCGGTCCATAGCGCGATGGATATCCACATCATGTTCATTGCCGCAAAACCGGCAAATCCGATGCGGAAGAGGTTCTGCCTGCGAACTTTTTCGCTGTTCTCGCGCGCCGTGCTGACAGAATAGGGTATAGCCGAATATCCGAATGAGCCGACAGCTCTTATGATCTCTGAAAGTTTTATCCTGTTATTGTCCCAGCGCACACGAAGCTTTTTGGCGGCGAGATTCACCTGGCTTGATACTGTCCCGTCAGACTTATCAAGGGCGCGTTCAATGAGCCAAACGCACGCGGCGCAGTGTATCCCTTCTACAAGGAGTGTGACCTCCCGTAAATCACTATCTGTTGCCGTGAATTCCTGCTGTACCTCTTCAATATCGTAGATATCGACATGAGAAGGTAATTCAAGGGGAGGGGAGAGTGTGCCTTTATCACCAAGTTTGGAATAAAAGCCTTCAAGCTGGGCGTCGTGAATCACCTGGCAGACTGTTTTGCATCCTTGGCAGCAAAAATACCTTTCCTCCCCAATAATAGCGCCGTGGTATTTTGTTTTATCCGCAAGCGGCACTCCGCAATGGTAACAGAAGAGATTTTCCATATCGTTCACAAAAAAAAGATAAATAATATATACGTGCCGCGAAAACTCTCACGCGAATTGAGTACGAGCAAATCAGCGTCGATATTCAAGGAGCCCTGACAACAATTCTTTCAGCGAAATCGGCTTCATATCCGGCATGTTCAGCGACAATTATTATGTCCCAGTTGCCGGGGTACATGAAAGTAATGTTAGCCGTATTGATACCATCCGTGGAGCTTTCCATAGACAGTTTGAAATCCTTTGCGGAGTCTGAAGGCCGATACGCAAGAAAGGTAACTTTATCGGGTTGTATTGTCCGGCCGTTGGATGTGATGGACAGTTTGAACAGTGATGGTTTTCCGATAAATACATCAGGATGAATGAGACTGAAATCCCAATTATGTATATTCTTTGAAATGTTTTTCTGCCTGGTCCGTTCTGTGAAACTTTGGCCTCGGCTGTAATAATCAGCGGCAACGAGATTAGGTTTCGAATTAAATGCTATCCAAGCCATGAAGATATTTACCGAGAAAAAGAGAAACATCAGCAGAAGGATCCCTCTTACCCAGGGGCTTTTCAATGGTGATTTATTTTCAGGCCAGTTCTTTTCGCTGTTTAGTTCATTCATCGTCAAGGTCCTATAAAGACTGTTTTGTACTTTGCATTCAGTTCCGGTTCAAGCACGTTTTGAACCATGAAGGTCAATGGTACGCTTCCACCACCGAAATCGCGTGTAAAGGATATTGCAAATACCGTGAAGGACTTCATGCTTCTCCTTGGAAGAATGATTTCAGGTGGATTTATGCTGACTTTCAGATTTTTAATGCCGGAGGAATTCAGGGCCAGCTTCATGGGAGTATCGCTTTTATTAGATATTTTAAGCGTGAATCTGTTTTGAATGGAGCCATCGCTAAGGTTCACATACAGAGGTTTGCGTTCCCTGATAACCGTAAGCGTGAGGGGATTTATATTCATAGTCCCCCACAGCACGCCTCCCCATAAGATCAGCAAGGTCAGGAGGTATGTAATCACTCTCCCGCGTTTGTAAATAGGTGTTTGTTCATGACCGAGGAGCACACGAAGCGACATGTATGATATGAGATTCTTCGGCCTGTTTACCTTTTCCATTATGGAATCACAGGCGTCTATGCATAAGCCGCATGTGATACACCCCTCCTGCTGGCCGTGGCGAATGTCTATTCCAGTTGGGCAGACAGCGTAGCAGAGATTGCAGTCGATGCAATCGCCGGTGGTGCTATTTATATTTTCATCCCCATGTTTTATCCTGCCTCTCGGTTCGCCTCTTCGGAAATTATAGGTTGGAAGGATGGTGCTCTCGTCGGTCATTACTCCCTGTATTCGGGCATATGGGCAGAGCCAGAAACAAGTCTGTTCGCGCATAAATGCAACACTGATATAACTCCCTATGAGAAAAGGTATCGGAGTTATCCATACCTCCTTTGGGCCGCTCAATGTAAAGTAATATCCCCACATCTGGTAAACGTCTATAAAGTAGGAGACAAAAGATATTCCGGTAATAAGCCCGAGGAGAATATAGATTGCGTGCTTTAAACCTTTTATCTTGATCTTCTGTATGGATAAAGGGGCGTCGTCCAGCTTCTTCCTTGCGGCTGGCGGGCCTTCCAGTTTTTCTTCTATCCATGTGTAGACATCGACCCAGACAGTTTGCCAGCAGAAATATCCGCAAAAAACTCTCCCTGCAATGGAAGTTAAAGCGTAAAGGGTAAGGAAAAAGGCTATGAGAAGCAGGGCGCCAATCCAAATCTCCTGTGGCCATATATGAAGTCCGAAGAGATGAAATCTTCTTGCCGGTATGTCGAGAAGGATAGCCTGTTCTCCATCCCACCTGAGATATGGGCCGAGGAAATATGGAATATATATCGAGGCGGCGATCCATTTTAACTTGCGAAATCTGCCGCCGATCCTTTTCGCATGAACTGTCTTTTCACCAAGATCAACATGCCAATATTCAGATTCTTGATATAGCTCGGCTAGTTCGGTCTGCTCAATTTTGTCGTTCAATATGTCTCTACTTTCGTACCGGTTTGGCTATGTATATATTAACATCGGTCTGGAATATTGCCATATCTAAAAGGAAATGGGTGGGTGATAGATGGATACCCCGGATGCTCTTCAGCAATCCGGGGTATCTTGTTTGTTTGTCTTGGCGTCTGTCCCGCTACTGTCCGCCGCCGAACAGATATACCTTTACCGCGAGCTTGTTTATCTGCGTCTCTGATAGTTTATCTCCAAACGACGGCATGTCAGCGCTCCTGGTCTTGGGGTCTCCCTCCTGGTTTACGCCATGGAGAATAGTTAGGCGGATATCTTCGGTTGAACTGCCAAACCGCCAAATGTTATCAGAAAGATTCGGCGCGCCTACATCTTTGCTCCCTTTAGCGTCTACACCATGGCAGTCGGCGCAACCGGCCTCGGCTTCGCTCTCACCACGGAAAACCTTTTGCCCCGGTTCGTAAATGTTTCCGCTGGCAAGACCTTCGACATACTTTACTACGTCGTTCAATTCCGTTTCGGACAGGTCGTCCTTGAATCCGGGCATGTTTCCCTGCCGTCCTTCTGCTATCGATTGAACGATATCGTTGATGTCTCCGCCATAAAGCCATACGTCATCAATGAGTATCGGGAATATTGAGGTTCCTTCCCCAGCCGCGCCGTGGCACGGAGCGCAGTTGTCGCCGAATAAGACTTTCGAAGAGGCGATGGCAAACTGGGCCATCTCCTGATCGTTAAGGATCGCCTTGGCGGACATATTCTTTATCTTCTGCTCAAAGGGGGCACGGACGGCAGCTACTTCTGCCATGTCTTCCTTGTACTCATTAATGGATGTCCATCCAAGCAGACCCTTGGTGTGGCTTGAAATAAGTGGAATGGAAGGGTAGAGGAGAAAATATGCAATCATCCAAATCCCCGAAAGGTAGAGGCTTATCATCCACCAGCGTGGAGGATCGTTTTTAAGCTCCCGTATTCCATCCCATTCATGGCCTGTATCTTCGCCCTGAAAAGGATTCTTCTCTGCTCCGCTCATTATTCCCCCCCCCTTTCAAGCCGGTCGTCATTCATAGGAATGTCGCCATACGAATTGAGTCTTTTAGCGTTTTTCGGATTGAGCACATATGCATATGCGGTCAACATTAAAACAAAAAATACGATAGTCATTGTCAATCCGACCCAGTCCGAAGTGGTCATGGCTCCGAAGTCGGTTTGGAAAAAATCCTTTATCTTAATCACGATAATCCTTCCCTTCTTCAAACTTGATCATTGTTCCAAGCGACTGCAGATATGTTACCAGCGCGACAAGTTCCGTTTTTCCGTCTGTCGAGGCAATAGCGTTGTTAATGTCCTCATCGGTATATGGAACGCCGAGCATTTTCATACCCGCTACCTTTGCCTGCACATCGGCGCCTTTGATCTTTGCGTCCTTCAGCCAGCCATACGTCGGCATTATCGATTCCGGGACGACAGATTTCGGGTCAAGCAGATGCTTGTAATGCCATTCGTCGGAGTACTTTCCTCCAACCCTGGCAAGATCCGGCCCTGTTCGTTTCGAACCCCATTGGAAGGGGTGATCATACTTGGATTCAACGGCGAGGGAGTAATGCCCGTAGCGCTCCTTTTCATCCTGAAAGGTCTC
>JAOUMJ010000047.1 GCA_029881495.1 Nitrospinota bacterium
AGCACCGCTCCAAACAGCAGAAGCCCGGTGAAAGATATGAATGGCGCCCTTTTCTCTATAATCTTCCCGGCGGCGTATGTGACTGAAATGTGTCCAAATATCATCGTAATATCAATGATAATACCTATCCGACTCTTTAAAACCGATAAAATCATTTGTTTTTCCGGGACTGGATGAGAAGCTGACTATAATATAGAATCAGTGAACGCCTGTTCCGGCCCTGATGCCGGAACAGGGATAACGCAGACCTCAAATGACAAACCGGCTGGGATAGATGAATATGGACAGTAAGAACCGTGTCCTTGTAGTTGACGACGATGAAGATATGCGGGCCGCCCTTTCGGAAGCCCTTGCAAGGCTTGGCCTCTCCACCGAAACGGCAACAGATGGCGAGGATGGTCTGAGGAAAGTCGAGGCAGACCGTTTTGACCTTGTTATATCTGACATCAAAATGCCTAATATGGGCGGTATTGAGCTCCTGGCAAAGATCAAGGAAGTTTCGCCGGAACTCCCCGTAATAATGATGACCGCATACGGCTCGGTCGAGACTTCCGTGGAAGCCATTAGAGCCGGCGCAAGCGATTACATCTTGAAGCCTTTCTCCTCGGATATCCTTGAGAATTCAATCTCAAGAATTTTAAGCGAAAAAGGGGGACAGCTAAACCGGGTTCAGCCTGTAAAACGGATCTCAGCCACGCGTAGCGGAAACTCAAGGCCCATCATCGCGAAGAGCCCGAAGATATTCGCGCTTCTTGACATCGTAGACCGAACGGCTAATTCAAACGCATCGTTCCTTATACAGGGGGAGAGCGGCACGGGAAAGGAGTTGTTCGCAAGGCTCATACATGACAAGAGCGGGCGCACCGGGCCGTTTGTCGCCGTGAACTGCGCCGCCCTGCCGGAGTCCCTCCTTGAGAGCGAACTTTTCGGGCATGAGAAAGGATCCTTCACGGGAGCGATAGCAAGAAAGACGGGGAAATTCGAGCTTGCCGAAAAAGGGACAATCCTCCTTGATGAGATTACCGAAATGCAGACCGAACTGCAGGCAAAGCTCCTTCGCGTTCTGCAGGAAAAAGAGATAGACCGGGTCGGCGGCGCCGCCCCTGTGCCGATCGACGTCCGCGTGGTTGCCACGACAAACAGGAATATAGAAGGGGCGATCGCCGAAGGCAAGTTCCGCGAAGACCTCTACTTCCGGCTGAATGTGATACCGCTCGTAATTCCTCCGCTCCGTGAAAGACCCGATGACCTGGAACTCCTCGTCAACAACTTCACTGAAAAGTTTTCCGCTGAATCGGGGAAAAAGGTTACCGGGGTTTCGCCCGAGACGATGGAACTGTTTAAAAAATTCAGGTGGAGAGGAAACGTCAGGGAACTGGAAAATGTTATGGAGCGCGCCGTGCTACTATGCAGGGGAGAAACGATCATGCCGGACGACCTCTTCCTGACGCCGGAGCAGGCGGAAAGCCCAGCGCAGGAACCTGAAGCGGAAAAGAAACAGAGTGAGGATGTATCGACAGGGACCCTGGACGCCATGGAAAAAAGGCTTATCCTTGGAACGCTTGAAAACGTTAACAACAACCGCACCAGGGCGGCGGAACTTCTCGGCATATCCATCCGCACTTTGCGGAACAAACTGAATGAATATAAGAATACAATGGATGCCGCTTAACTGAAAAAATTACGGAGAAATAAATGCTTGAAGAAAGATTCAATTCGCTTGGAAGATTCCTGAAGAATACTTTCGGCGAGAGAGTAAACAGGATGAACATATATATACCGGGCAACATTGCCGGTCAGGGCGGCGCAGAAAAAGAATACATCCTCTGCCCCGGAAAACCGTGCGAGACCAACCAGCCAGCGGATGCCGTCCCGCCGGTGGAAGAACAGATATCAAGGGCCAAGGAGAGGATACGGCAAAAGTTCAAATACGGAAAGTTCATAATCCATTTTCATACATATTCAAACAACTCCATAAGCCTTGATGCGCTGAAAAAAGCGGTGGAAAACTCCATGCAGGATAACGAGGTTATAGGGATAAACGTAACCGTGAGAATTGACTCGCTGGATAACGAAATAATCAAGTTCCTCAGTTATGTCTCCGAGCATATCTACCTGTGGGTGGAGACAGGATTTGTTACCGCTCATGACTCGACGCTTAAAAAGCTCGGACTGCCGTTTACCACGCAAGAGGCGATGGAAACCATCACCAAATTGCTGCGAAAGGATCTGCGGGTCTCGCCTCATGTGGTGCTCGGCCTGCCGGGCGAAACCGCCGAGATGATGAGAGAGACCATGAAAGAAGCCTCCCGGCTGATGGTCAATGGAGTGAACATTCAGCATTTTCTCTTCCCTGGAAACTCCCCTTTTGCAGACGCCCTCGCGAAAGGAGAGCTGAAACTCCTTTCGCGCGAAGAGTACATTTCAACTGTCTGCGACTTCATTGAGATACTCCCTCCGAATATCGTCCTCCGAAGGCTTATCAGCGAAACTTCCAGCAGTAACGTATTGCCCGAATGGACAAAGGACAAAAAGAAAATGCTTACCGAGATAAGCGGTGAACTTGAGAAAAGAAACAGCTACCAGGGATGCAAAAACCATTCGTACGCGGGAATAGCAAAAGTTTTCGGCGAGGACGCCGAGGAAACGGGCCAGACAGGCGAGGTTGCCGTCGTGCAACTGGCCAATTTTGCCGATGAAGATGAGTGAATTTGCAGGCTTGGGAAAGGTGCTCCTGTTTGCCGGGATCGCAATCGCACTTTTCGGCGCGCTACTTCTTCTTTCCGACAGAGTGCCGTTCCTGGGAAAACTCCCCGGCGATATCAATATAAAGAGGGAAAATTTCAGCTTCTACTTACCGCTGGGGACAAGCATACTCATCTCCGTTATCCTCACCATCCTATTCTCTTTCATAGGAAGGAAGTGAAGAGCCCCGTCAATACGCCTCCAATGGCGGCTTTTGCATTGGTGGCGCTCCTTTCAACAGGAGCTTCCGCTGAAGTGCCTGTTAAAAACGCCTATCCGCCGGAGAAAGAGACCGGTTTCCCGGTCAAGGACATCGATGTGGAGGCGATAAAAAAATTGCGCGAGAAAAATATCGCGCCCCCTTCCCCCGTAAACGACGCCGACATGGTACGCGTGCTCCTTTCAGAATCAAAAGACTCCATAAAAATTTCCTCGGATGACACCCTGATACTGACCGACCTTTCAAGCGGTAAAAAGATCGCCGCAGGGAACATCAAATCCGCCGACATCAGGAAAAACTCGCGGGGCCTGATGGTGAACAAACTTCTATTCCCCTCATCCGTTGTGAAGATCGAAACAAGAATCGGAACCCTCTCCTTTGCCGGGAAAAAATATCGCGGCAACTTCACTGTTCATGCGGGTAATGGCAGTACCGTAAAACTTGTAAACAATGTCGATATAGACGACTACCTTTTCGGGGTTGTCCCTTCGGAAATGCCCGCCGAATGGCCGATGGAGGCTTTAAAGGCTCAGGCGATAGCCTCCCGGACGTACACCTTGTACAGGATAGAAGAATCAAGAAAAGAGCCGTCAATCTACCATGACGTTGTGGCGACAGTTGGCGACCAGGTTTATGGCGGCATGAATAGTGAAAACGAGAGGACAAGCGTCGCAGTCTACCTTACCAAGGGGATGGCTCTTAAATACAACAACCGTATCGTAAAGGCATACTATCACTCGACCAGCAGCACCCGCACCGAAAGCGGCATGGAGGTTTTCGCGGGGGAAGAAGTTCCCTACCTCAAGGGGGTAAGCTGCACCTACGCAAAGAATTCGCCCTATTCGAGCTGGAAGGAGACCATCGGCCTGGACGAACTGGAGGACATTCTCGCAAGGAACGGCTACCGCGTCGGAAATATAATCAACGTTTCGGCATCGGGCTTTACATCATCGGGAAGAATTCATAATCTCAACATCCATACACTCACCGGGGTCAAGACCCTGAAGGCGACCGAGTTCCGTCGAGCGGTTGGAACCACCAGAATAAAAAGCACATGGTTCCGTATAAGGAAATCGGGCAATACCATTACGCTCAGCGGCAGGGGATACGGGCATGGGGTTGGCCTGTGCCAATGGGGCGCAAAGGAGATGGCCAGCAAAGATTTTGGATATACAGATATACTCTCTCACTACTACCCAGGCACCGAAATTTCACCGACCGAATTTACCTTCCTGGAGAAATAGCCATTTCTGACAATCTTTCCGATTACATTTACACCCTCCCTGATGAAAGGATCGCGAGATACCCCGCAAGAGAGAGGGATGCTTCCAGACTGATGCTCATCGACCGTCGTACCGGGCGAGCGTCACACCATGTTTTCTCCGAGCTCCCCGATATCGCGGGAGGGGAAAATGTTTTCGTGATAAACGAAACCAGGGTCATCCCGTCAAGGCTCCTTGGCAAGACCGGCAAGGGGGCCGATATTGAAATCCTTGCCACGCAGATCGACAATAAGGGAAAGACCAGGGGATTGGTAAAGGGGCTGAGAAAACTTAGGCCGGGAGATGTGATAACTTTTCCAAACAGTCTTCACGCAACATTCATCGAAAGAGAAAACGATTTCGGCATCTTCTCCCTTAACCTCTCCGGCAAACCGCTGGAAAGCTGGCTGAATGAAAATGGACATATCCCTATCCCGCCATACATCGGAAGAGATGACGAACCGGATGACAGGGAGAGGTACCAGACAGTCTTCGCTGAAAAGCCCGGCTCATGCGCCGCGCCGACAGCCGGACTGCACTTCACCGACAGCATCCTTAAAAAACTTGAAGAAAGAGGGAACATCATCCGCAGGATCTGCCTCCATGTAGGGCCGGGAACATTCCGCCCCGTTTCGGCAGACGACATCTCAAAACACAAAATGGACCCGGAGTACGCGGAAGTCCCGCAGGAACTCTATGATGAACTTGTCGAATCAAAAAAAAGTGGCAAACGGATCATTGCGGTAGGTTCCACCGCCACGCGCGCCATTGAAGCCGCGTCATTGAAAGGGGGAGGTTTTTTCGGAGAAACGGACCTTTATATACGCCCCGGATTCAAGTTCGGCCTGGTGGACGGACTGCTTACCAACTTCCACCTCCCCGGCTCATCGCTTCTTATACTGGTATCGGCTTTCGCCGGGAGGGAAAACATAATGAACGCCTATCGGGAAGCCGTAAAACTGGAATACCGCTTCTACTCGTACGGCGACGCAATGCTTATTCTGTAGATCGGCAGTCTAGCGCGGAATGGGCCGGCGGCTTTTTAAACCTCTATCGACTCCCCGTATCCGACAACCTTTGCCTTCTTTCCGACGCCCTTCACTTTTTTAACGAACTCGTTCGGATCGGCCTCTATTACCGGAAACGTGTTGTAGTGCATCGGCACAGCCAGCTTCGGATTAAGAAACTCTACCGCCTTTACGGCGTCGTCTATCCCCATCGTGAAATTGTCCCCTATCGGGAGAAGCGCCAGATCGATACTGTTCATCTCGCCTATGAGTTTCATGTCAAGGAACAGCCCGGTATCCCCGGAGTGATAAAGCGTCTTGCCGTCTATCGTCAGCAGTATCCCGCACGGAACCCCGCCGCACTGGATGCCATCCGCGGTGACATGGCTCGATCCGTGATGGGCTATCGTGAGCTTCACCTTTCCAAAATCAAAATCATGGCTCCCGCCGATATGCATCGTATGCGTCTTGCACCCCTTCGCACTGCAAAGATTGCCGACCTCGTGATTGGCGATGATCGTCGCGTCGTTCGTTTTCGCTATCTCCACAGCGTCGCCAATATGGTCGCCGTGAGCATGTGTCACTATTATGTGGGAAACCTTCAGGTTGACCGGTTGTACCGGAGCGTTACCCTGACCGGTAAGAAACGGATCAATTACGATCCTTGCTCCGCCACCTTCGACCAGGAATGCGCTATGCCCCAGATATGTCACTTTCAAATTACTTTTCCCCCTCAAAAAATTCTTTTTTCCCGCTGCCTGGTACTGCATAATATTCTATCAGGTGATGAACGCATAATCACCACGCTACAGCAAAAGCTCGAAATCGGGATGCTTCGCGGCAAGAGAACGCCGTTCAAATTTTCGCCGCGCCGGCGAAATGAAGGATATGTTCTGGCGAAGTCCGAAAAATATGAGGTAAACTGAAAAGAGATGAAAATTTGCAGAAGAATATCAACAAACATGCTTCACAAGGAAAAGGCTCGCTGACCTCAGGCGTCCGGGAAATCCACTGATGAAATTAAAAGGGATACTCTTATCCGTATATCTCGCCGCATTCGCATTCGGATGCGCCAAGGAGCCAGACCCGGTAAAGGTTGCCCCGAACGGCAAGCTGATGACATGCGAATCGATAGTTCACGCCTCGCAGACGCCGACATATACATACAAGAACGCGCCGAAAATGGAATCGCCGTACTCAACCATTTCCGAGAGCCGATATGCCGCGGCCCCGACCGTTACAAACCAGATATGCAGCACACCCGCGCCTGCTGTCACAAGTACCAGCTCTGCAGGGACCGTAACCATCATCGGGCATGCGGAGTACGTTGACAAGGTCTTCAGCCCAACTACATATCTAGGAACAAACCTCCTCCCCATCAGGTATGCCGTTGTGGAAATAGTCGAAAGAAGCAGCGGTAATATTCTCGCCACCACCTCAACCGACGGTGCCGGAGACTACATCGTCACTTTCACCTACGCCGGCGGAATTGCATACGTGCGGATACTTGCGCAACTTAACAGTCGCTACAACGGAAAGGTTCTTTATACAGACAAGTCTCAATATTCAGTTGCATCGGTTGCTAAAACAATTTCCGCTGGCGAAGCCTGGACTATCAACCTCTGCACCGGCGCAGATAACGCCGGCCCTGCGTTCAACATTCTCGACAACATACTGAATGCACAGATAGTCGCGAACAGTTTCTCTACAAAGCCTACTGAAGAACTGGTCGCTTACTGGCAAGTAGGGAATTCATCTGGAACATCGTACTCAAAGGATATAAATTCAGGACAACATACTATCCAAATTCTCGGTACGACCAGCGATCCGGACGAATATGACGACTCTGTCCTCCTTCACGAAATGGGGCATTACGTCGCCGCAGTCTATTCCCAGGACAACTCCGATGGAGGACCGCACTCCTTTAACGGACATTACGACCTGAGGCTCGCATGGTCGGAGGGGTGGGCCTCATTTTTCCAGGGGCTGATAAAAGCGGAGAACGGGTTGCCGTATCCTGAATATTATCTTGATACGGATGGTACAACCCCCAGAACCAGCCTTGAGATTGAAACCCCAGGTACCACAGCCATCGAAAAATACAAAGGAAACGGGGCAACTACTAACTTTAATACCTTATTTAAATTCCCTGATAACAGTAACGTGCATGTAATACTTGTTGATGCCTTAGGGGTCAAGATACCCCAGGTAGAAAATACCGACTACACTCTTTCCGGTGCTGGCGTGGCAACTGGGGGAACGGTCTCTATGGTTACTCCCCCAGCTCTCGATGAAGCACTAATCATTTTCGGGATAGGTCTTTTTAATATGCCCCTTTCCATAAGCGCGGATAACGAGCTGTCTGTCGCCGCGTTCCTCTGGGATGTATATGACGCGCCGACCACCGGAGAGGCGGCGGTCAACGACGACGACC
>JAOUMJ010000048.1 GCA_029881495.1 Nitrospinota bacterium
TCCTTTTGCTTTTTGACGATCCATCTCCGACGATACCCGCTCGGCGAATATTTCGAGCGTAGCCGTGGCAATATAGGGATTTTCTATAGGTTTCCGGCTGAGCAGAACTATGATTCCAAGCGCTCCCCCTTCTTTATCAAACAACGGAGTACCCACATACCCTTCAATCCCCATTTCGGACAGAAGAGCATCTTTGGGAAATTCCCTTGCCACTCCGTAATTGAAACAGCATGTAGAGACGCCAAGAACCTTCTCGCACGGGGTCCCTGCCAGAGGATAGACTATCTGATCCAGCATCTCTCCTCTGCGGTTCAGCCCATAGGTTTTTATGGTATTGTTCTCAACAAGTCTGCCGATCAATGCGTAATCAACATCAAGAGACTCGGTCAGATGCATTGCAACATTATTCAGAAACTCTTCACCTTCCAGATTCGAAAAACTGACGGACATTTTTCTGAGGGCTTCTTCTATATAAATCCGTTCAGTAACATCCTGCGCAATTGAGGCAACTCCGACAACATTCCCGCCCTCATCCACCAGCGGAGTGTTGTACCATTCGCAAACGATAATCTTCCCTTCCTTTGTCACATTCCTGTTTGTGCTTCGGGTACCGCCAGTTTTTGAAAGAAGTCCATTCCACACCGAGTCGACAGTCTCCCTTGATACATCGGGGATAATAAAGGAAGCGTGCCTCCCGATCGCCTCTGCCGAGGTATAGCCGAATATCCTTTCCGCTGCCAAGTTCCAGTTTTCAACTTCAAAATTGAGGTTCCAGTCGATGACCGCCATCGGTGTTTGCTCTATGTGAAGTGAATTTTTCTTTCTTGATTCGACCAGTTCTTTTTCTATAGCTTTTTGTTCGGACTCATCGCGGCCTATGGCGTATATCGTCCCTTCACTTATATCGGGGTATGCTCTCCACGAAATGCACTTATAGCTTCCATCGCTGCACCTGTACCTATTCTCAAATTTTAAAGTCATCTCCCCTTCTGATAGTTTCCCAACTTCCTTTTTTGTGATTTCTAAATCATCTGGATGTATATAGTAAAAAAAAGGATTCCCTTTTATTTCGGCAAAACTATAACCAAGCAGATCCTCAAAAGCAGGATTAATGTAGGAAAAATATCCTTTGAAATCTGCGATGCAAATCAGGTCGATTGAATTGTTTAAAATCTTATCGCGCTCGGCTACCGCATCGACTTGTTCCGTAATATCGTGGAACATCCATATCCTTCCAACTATTTCATCCCCCCTTTTTTGCGGTTTGGAACGACGCTCTATTACCCTCCCATCCTTGAATTCAAAAGTGTCAAACAGCTCTGCCTCCGGGTCGTCCAGTACCTTGAGCAAGCCTTCCTCGAATTTATCCTTGTTCACAATATGCTTCTTGATACGGCCCAATCTTTCGCTGATATTTCCGCCTACAGCCTGTTTTTCCGTAATGCCATAGATATCCAAAAACCTTTTATTGAATGAAACCGTTTTATTTTCGCTATCCAGAACAAGAATTCCGTCTGCCACTGATTCAAATATTTCTGAAATTAGAGAAAGACTTTTCCTTTGATTATTTTCGGCGTTTTTATAGCTGGTTATATCCCTTATCACACACACAACCGCCTCGGCGTTTCCATTGTCCGATTTTGCAGGGATAAATCTTGATTCGAAATATTTCGTTTCGCCGGGGAGAGCAAATTCCAGCTCTGCTGTAACAGTTTCTTTCTTCTTTAAAGCCTTTTTCAGATTCTTTTCGTATTCAGCGCAAAAATCATCAGGCCACCCGACTTCGCAGGGAGTCTTGCCGATATAAAACTCCGGAGAGTCCTTGAATATCGGCTCCGCTTTTCTGCTAACCATGATGTGGCGAAGTTTTTTGTCGTACTTTGCGACCACCTCAGCGAAGTAGCCAAGTAACCGCTCTATTTCCATATTTTCAGCCATTTATTGATTTGAAATGGTAGAAGTTGCCTCTTTCGCAAAGATGCGAAGGGGATGGAAAGTGTGGTTGAGAAGCCGACCCGCATCCGCAGTTTGGAAAAAAGCGGCGACTCTCCTCAATTTAACCCCCTAAATCAGTTTCACAGCTATCCAAGTAGCCTAGGTTCTTTCGCACTTGCAGCCGTATTAGTAACGCCTCGACTGATTATTAAAAAAAATCACTGGTCTCCCGACCAAGAACCCCTCAACAAGTGTATTAATAAATTCTAGACTTTATCTGGCATCCCTTCCTGAATTTGCCAACACAGAAATATCCTGACACACATTGATATTTCTGCTTACAGATAATACCATATGTACCGATAATAATTCAATTTACAGCCTAGGATATGGCACATTCTATCCGCTTATCAAAGCAGTCACCGCATCTGTTACGCATCCGAAATCGGTTGATTCACGCTTGTCAGGTTTGATCAGGGCATCATGCCAAATAAATTTTGTCACTCTTAGCAATATATGAACTGAAACATATTTTTATTAGAGGGGCGGTCAGTTCGAGAACCAGCAACGGCCACAACCTCGGCGCTCGGCTTAATCCCAATGATTCTCTCCGGCGGGACAGATTCAGAAATTCAGCGACCGCTGACTGTTGTCATCGTGGGAGGCTTATGACTTCAACCTTCCTGACGTTGTTTGTCCTACCTCTACTCTATGGCTGGTTTTCCAAAGGGAAAGTGGTAGACATGAGATAATTTAAAAGCTACAGACAGAAGCGCCACGGATTTAAATCCGTGGCGCACCAGCTTAACGACTATATCCCTTCGAAATTTGCTGCAACATATTCACCTCCCAAAGTCAGAAACACATAAAGTTTTCGCTTGTCATTATCGGTGATTTTGTCATTAATAAAAATGGCCACCCATACAGAATTACCACTAATCACTTTTTTCTCAATTGAATTTGCAGCAATAAGCGCCCAGCTTTTATCCAGTTTGTCTCTTTTTACAAGCCCATCAACTATTTTCATCGCGTTTTCTTTAATTGTCGCCTCATCCACGGGTGCCTTAGCCATATGACCACCCCCGTGAGCGTAAGCGTTGCTTACAAAAGCTGAGAAAGAGAAAAAACTGAGTAATAATCCAAAGATTAATGTTCTTAATTGCATGAAATATACCTCCTAAAGTGAACCAATAGTATTGTTGATTATAACGTTATATTTTTTTACTGGTTTGGCTTTTTGCATGGCCTCTTCTAAATCTAATCGCAGATATTCGCCTTTTACTTTCAATGCGATGATAACGGGGAACGAGTTGTTGTTTTTCCAGTACCAACCATGTGTGCCTTTAAAGGTTGTGGCTAGAGAACCACTTGATTGGCTGTCCGTACTTTTTTCAAAGCTCTCGAAATAGCCTGTTGTATCGCCTGTTGGTTCGCCGTGGAAATCAAAAAATAGCTCTGCATCGTTGGTCTGCCATGCATATTCAAGCGTTGCGCCTTTCTCAAGGTAAAACTTGTATTCCTTTTCCCCTCTGGCTGGAATGGTTATGCTGATTATATCCTTCCAATGAGCTTGTTGAGATGTTTCAAGTTTTTCCGCGTTTGCAACTCGTTTATTGCTTTTCGCTCGCTGTGAGGGTTTCGCAACAGCAGCATATTCCTCGGAATTATTGTCGTGTGAATATCCGTGCATCTGCATTAGGAAAAGCAGGCTTCCCGCCACGATCAGGCCATGATTTGCGACCAGGCTGAAAGCCTCAAAGGATTGGCTTTTTCGCCATACGGCAATGAGAAGCAACATCAGAGCCAATGCGCTGATTTGTCCCAGTTCGATGCCAACATTAAATGATATGATGTTTAGCAACAAACTGTCTTCGCTTAACGGCAGTTGCTGCAGCCTGGTGGATAAGCCGAAGCCGTGAACCAGACCTAGTCCGGCAATCATTAACATCATGTTCGGTGGGTTCATATTGAGATATTTGCGGAAACCCTGGATGTTGGCAAAGGCTATATAACAGACGCTCAGAGCGACCACAGCATCTATGGCAAAGTAGTTCAGTTGGATTGCGTTAAAAGTAGCATAGATCAGGGTCACACTATGGCCAACTGTAAACGCGGTGATGTACTTGACGATATCGCGAAAATTGTTCAGGAAAAAGATGATCCCGAAAACAAACAATAGGTGGTCGTACCCCGTCAACATATGCGTTGCCCCGAGCCACATATATCGCAAATTACCACCTTCGATAATGGCCAGCTTGTCGGCTTCCGACATGCCGTGCGCATAGGCAAATTGTGATAGTAGCGAAAATACGAACAGCCCTACTAATAGGGAGAAATTATTCGATTTCAATAACATTGTTTACATATCTCCAAAGTTTACTTGTTTTTGTTTGCGTCTCGCCGCTATCGATAGCTATATATAAAAGCAAATCTATTGCTTGTTGCAGAAAGCAATATCAATTACAGCTACAGCCGCGATTAAGTTGGGCGGGGTTACTTTGGAGGCGCGCGAAGGGGGGTATGGAGCAAGTAATATAGCGATAGAAGTTTTGCATTGAAAATATGTCGCCTACGAGTGCCCCGTAACAGGGGAACGGACAAAGCAATACCAGCAAGAAGAAATAGGAAGATGGATAACTTGAACAAATCAACCGCCTTCAGAGAAGTATCAGTGTTGATATCGATGACCGCATGGTGGTGATGGTCGTGAGTATCGCCATGATGATGAATATTATTCATTGCGTTTAGCAGAGAGAGCGCTGCATGCACATCGATGCTATGCCCTGCGGTTGCTGGCGAGGGAGTTTCATCATGCTGGATATGCATGTGTACTTTGAACATCTGTCCGAGTAATAGGGCAACGCTCAAGCATATAATCAGTGCGTATTTAGAAACCGACTGATTAGCGTATATTTTCACTGGGCACCAGTTTAGATGTGATCGTAGTGCGATTCAACTGTTTAGATTCCATTATTTACAGATCATTCTGCAGATGTTTTGCTGAGAATACCAGATGGTTATCTAAAGTGCCTTTAACACCTCTAGAATCATAGCGTTATAATTGGCTCCCCGGGCGGGAGGCTCAGCAAAACAGTATCCAATTGATTTTCTATGTCTTGCGCTGAAGGTTGTCACGCAAGAATGTAATTTCCCTTTATCCTTGTTATAGCGCCGCCGCCGATAAGTATCTGCCGCTCTCCCGTAGGCAAGACATCCGTTTTCAGGAGTACAGTATTAAACCTTTCCCGCTCACCGTTCTGTTCAATCGTGAAGGGCTCGCCGTCCCATAGGCCCAGATTCAGCAGGTAATAGCCAAGCGCAGAGTTACAGGAGCCAGAAGCAGGGTCCTCCAGATACCCGAATGTTACGGCAAAATTCCTGATACGGAACCTGTTACTTTTATCTACAACTTCTTTCGAGTAGACAGCCACATTGTCTATGCCGATATCCTCGCAATACCTGTTTAATGTATCAAAGTCCGGGTTCATTTCCAGCACATCCTCCAGCCTCTTTATGGGAACGAGCAGGGTGTTCAGCCCACCATTCACCACCTTCAGTGGCGGGTCTTCCTCTATGCAGGAGATATTGTAGCCAAGCGCGTTTGCCACCTCCGCTACATTTATCTTTAAATCCCAAAATGAAGGTAATGGAGCGGAAAGGAACACGGCATTTTCTTCCTTCAGGCGGTTATAGAGCTTCACCATCCCCGCATTTACATGCAGGTCCACACTTTCCATGTGCTGGAAGTCATCCTGTTTCAAGAGGTCGCAAAATGTTGCAATGGTTGCATGGCCACAAAACTCCACCTCTCTTTCAGAAGAGAAATACCTGAGGCGGAAGCTGTTTCCACCTATCTGCCTCACATAGGCAACCTCGCAAACAAAGCCTTTTAGTTCCGTGGCAATCTTTTGCATCTCAGAGTCGCCTATCTCTTCGCCATCCTCCAAAAAAACAACGGCGGCAGGGTTCCCGTCGGACAAGGGCGTAGCGAAAGCATCTACTTTTTTAAACTTAAACTCCTTCATCAACAAGCTCCTTTACGTTAGTTGCGGTGGTAGCGGCATCTCCTCTACTACTTTAGATCAAATGCGGGTATCGGAATGAACAGATTCTAACATGGAAAATATTAGAAAATATGATACTGAGAATCAATTGGCTCCCCGGTCCGTACGCTCAGCAAAACCATATCTCTCTACTTATTAAAAAGTTATAACTGACTCGCTCTTTTTATGCTGTTTTCGCAGCGGAACGGTGTAAAAACGGAAGCTCTTCATCATGCTAAAAGCTATGTTTTAATATGGACCGATTTTATGGAATATCCTCCATAAGACAGATATCCTCGGCCCTGGTCTAATTCAAATATCATTTTGCCCAGCCGTATGCTATAGTTAACCATTCTAATATCCCCTTGGCGGAGACTATACGTTTACATTCGGCTAATTCTGGTCGGTTCTTTACAGTCGCCTCCCCTGAGAAAACTTGAGGCGCAACCATGTATGTATCATACCCCCTTATAATTTCTGACGAAATTTTGACCAATAGTCATTGTGGAACCTTAAACAATGACGCAATATCCACCAAGCCAAAAGCCGGCGGTAAAGTGGAAAAAGTTCCCACCGCAATTATTTATTGCGAAGGGAACTTCGCCGACATCGATGGCAAGACCGCAAATGGGCTGGTCCGTCACTCGGAAAAGTACAAAATCCTATCGGTCATCGACAGCGAGAAAAGTGGTTTCAATGCTGGTATGGTGCTAGACGGTAAGCCGAACGCCATTCCCATCTGTCGCGACCTCACCGAGGCACTAGTACACGCCGGAGATCTACCAGATTATTTTATCTATGGAATGGCTCCGTCCAGCGGCATGTTGACGAAACAGGAGCGCGACCTCGCATTAAAGGTCATACGTCTCGGAATAAATGTGGTGAACGGTCTCCATGAGTTTTTGAACGATGATCCGGAATTCGTAGCGGCGAGTAAGGCGTCAAACGTTAAAATTATTGATATCCGAAAACCCCGCGCCAAGAAGGATCTGCGGCAGTTCAGCGGTCGCATTGAAGAAGTAACCTGCCCACGTATCGCAGTGCTCGGCACCGACGCCGCCATCGGCAAACGAACAACCGCCACTATCCTGACGCGTGCCCTCAACGATCATGGAGTAAAAGCTGTGATGGTTAGTACCGGCCAGACCGGCTTGATTCAGGGAGCCCGGTACGGTATCGCGCTCGACGCCATTCCATCACAGTTCTGCTCAGGCGAGATGGAAGCCAGCATTGTAGAAGCGTTTGAAGGTGAGAATCCAGACGTGATCATAATCGAAGGACAAGGTGCGCTGAGCCACCCCGCATACTTGTCTTCGTGCTTTATTCTTCGTGGTAGCCGTCCCGATGGCGTGGTATTGCAACACGCACCAGGACGGATCAATCGCTGCGACTGCAACCAGATGCCGATGCCAACACCTTCTACTGAAATAAATCTCATTCAGACCTTCGCAAACACAAATGTGATAGGTCTTACTATTAACCACGAGAACATGTCCTGC
>JAOUMJ010000049.1 GCA_029881495.1 Nitrospinota bacterium
CTACTACTGGAGCCCACGACGGGATTTGAACCCATGACCTCTTCCTTACCAAGGAAGTGCTCTACCCCTGAGCTACGTGGGCTTTGTGTTCCAATCCTCATACCCTGAACCCTACAAAAAAATGGAGCGGGAAACGGGATTCGAACCCGCGACCCTCAGCTTGGAAGGCTGATGCTCTAGCCAGCTGAGCTATTCCCGCGCTTACTTCCTTTATATATATCCTTTTCCAATCCAAATTACTTGCCGACCCCTGCTCTCCCTAACTACCCTTAAAACCGCCACTTAGTGGTGGAGAGGGGAGGATTCGAACCTCCGAAGGCATAGCCGACAGATTTACAGTCTGTTCCCTTTGGCCACTCGGGTACCTCTCCATGTCCCCATCTTATGGAGCTGGCGATAGGGTTCGAACCTACGACCTGCTGATTACAAATCAGCTGCTCTACCAGCTGAGCTACGCCAGCGGCCTCAAAAATAGTAAACACAGATGATATGTTTAACCGGAAATAGTGTCAAGGAAAATATTTAAAGCCTAAAAAAAAACATGTATCCGGCCTGTCAGAATCACTGACACCTATTTGCCTCATTTTAATCTTCCCAGCCTCCAAGGCGCAATTGGAAAAATGCCGGCGCAAGTAGGCGCGAAAGGGAGAAAATTGAAATCTACCATTGACAAAAGAAACAGGTTTGATAACATCATAACCCTATTTCGAAATTTCATGAGTTCGTCTGATTGGTTGGAGGGAAACCTTTAGGGGTTTGGGGTTGATATGACATTAAATAACCTTCTCGAAGGAGAATTACGAAAACATCTGTCCAAAATCAAAACAATGCGAAACGGCGGCCTTCACAAGATGGTGATAGGACTGGTCGAAAAATCGCTAATCCAGATAGTGATGAAGGAGACAGACGGCAACCAATCTGACGCTTCCAGGATTCTGGGGATAAACCGCAATACCCTCAGAAAAAAGATAACCGATTACAAGATACACACCGATTGAATCGACCAAACAAACAGCTACTACCACTTTTTCCATTTAACATGCGAAACATCCCCCCGGACAATTTAAATATTTCAACGCGGATTTTTCTATAAACGAAACATGATTTGGAGGAATTATTAAATGGTACTTCTGGAATTCAGCATGAGCCCTATGGACAAGGGGGAAAGTCTCAGCAAGTATGTGAGCCGATCCCTTGAGATAATCGACAAAAGCGGACTCCCCTACAGGCTGAATCCGATGGGTACTGTGATAGAGGGTGATATCGACGAGGTACTGGGAGTTGTAAAAGCCTGTTTTGAAAAAATGTCGCAGGACTGCTCCAGGATATCCACCATAATAAAGATGGATTACAGGGAAGGGAAATCGGGCAGACTCGATTCAAAGATAAAAAGCATTGAGGAAAAGCTGGGAAAAAAGCTCTCAACCTGACAGGGAACCGTGCCGAACCTTTTGCAAACGCGCGATGGTTCTTTTCCGTGGCACATGGGAGACATGGGAGGGGAAGTTCCTTAAAATTCCTTCCGCTTGTTCACGAGCTCCAGAAATTCCATCCTCGTGCGGCTGTTCGTATTGAAAACTCCTATCATGGACGATGTGACCGCAAAACTGTTTGTCTGCTCTACCCCTCTCATTGACATGCACATATGCATTGCCTCGATAACGACGGCTACACCCTGCGGTTTTACATGCTTATTGATGGCGTCGGCAATCTGCGTGGTAAGCCGCTCCTGCACCTGAAGTCTTCTGGAAAGTGCCTCTACCAGCCTTGGGATTTTTGACAGGCCAACAATCTTCCCTTCCGGAATATAGGCGACATGGCATTTACCGAAGAACGGGAGCATGTGGTGTTCGCAAAGGGAAAAGACATCAATATTCTTTACAAGCACCATTTCATCATAAGGTTCATCGAAAAGCGCCGTCCCTATGAGCTCGTCAATATTTACACTGTACCCGGACGTCAGGAACTTGTACGCATCCTCGACCCTCTGCGGAGTCTCCACCAATCCGGGACGCGCAGGGTCTTCCCCTATTTTTCTGATTATTGTTTTAACGGCTTCTTTCAACTGTTATCGCCTCCAAAAAGGAAGATTATTCGATTATATTGATCCGGTTTTAAAATTGCAGAAGAGCAGGGGGTTAACTGTTAACAGCCGATTTAAAATATTTTCCAGCCTTGAAGCGAACAACTTTACGGGCTGTGATGCTCGCTTCCTCGCCGGTTTTGGGGTTGCGCCCTATTCTCTCGTTCTTCTGCCTCACCTGAAATGAGCCGAAACGCCTCAAGATCACGCTTTCACCGGTACCAAGACTCTTTTTAATGAAATCTATTATCGTCTCAACTGCTTCTTCGGCCTCTGGCTTCTGAAGTCCAGCCTGCTCAAGGACTCGATTCACGATATCAATCTTAGTCATATTAACCCCAACCTCTCCAATTAAAATATCACATAAGCTTTTTCAATACAATGCCGTATTGAAATTTTCTCATGTATCCAAAAACCGGCTTCCATGCCTCATACATATGACAGAAGGAGTTCACGTGCGGCATCCCCCGCCTCAAGAACCGCCGACAGATTGTCATCTTGTTTTGGCGCAGTTTTGCCGAGAACCTTCTTCAGAAGCCTCGGAATATCGATATACCTGATCTTCCCGCCGAGAAAAAGCTCCACGGCCGCTTCGTTAGCCGCATTCAGTGTAGCCGAAGATGTCCCCCCCTTTTTCAATGCTGCATATGCCAGCCCGAGGCAAGGGAATTTTCCTGCATCCGGCTTGAAAAATTCCAGTTTCCCCTCCTTAACAAGATCCAAACCCCGGAGTGTGGCAGGCCAGCGGTCAGGATAGGAAAGAGCGTAGGCAATAGGAACGCGCATATCGGGCATTCCCATCTGGGCGATCACCGAAGTATCGTCGAACTCCACCATGGAGTGCACTATGCTTTGCGGATGGATCATTACATCGATCTTTTCCGTGGGGAGGTTGAACAGCCATTTTGCCTCTATGACCTCAAGCCCTTTATTCATCAACGTACTGGAATCCACTGTTATCTTGCTCCCCATTTTCCACTTGGGATGTTTTAACGCTTCCTTGAGGGTAACCTTCCCCAATTCGCTTGTCGGCCTTTTCAGGAACGGGCCGCCGGATGCCGTGAGAATTACTTTTTTTATCCGCTCCCTCGGCTCACCATTCAGGCATTGCCATATCGCGGAGTGCTCGCTGTCCACCGGGATTATCGCCGCGCCTGACTCCTTTGCCGCGTTCGTCATGATCTTGCCTGCCATTACCATCGGCTCCTTGTTTGCCAGCGCAACCCGTACACCCTTCCTTATCGCCGCCAGCGTCGGCATAAGTCCCGCGGAACCGACTATCCCCGAAACGACCACATCCACATCCAGCGACTCGACCATCTCTATCAGGCTCTCCTCGCCGGCAAGAATCCTCGTTTTCCCGGAAACATTCTTTTTCATCCGAAGATACGACGCTCCATTCGATATCGAGGCTATCCTCGGCTTGAACTCGTCTATCTGGCGCTGAAATGAGGCTAGATTGCTGTGGGCGGTGATACCGACAACCTCAAATCTCTTTTTATTGCGCCTAATGACATCCAGACAACTCTGCCCGATGGAACCGGTAGAGCCGAGTATGATAACTCTCTTTTTCAAAAGGAAAATCCTTTCAACTCGAGGAACACGTAGAAGACAGGCATCGCGAACATCAGCGCATCTATCCTGTCGAGAAGACCGCCGTGACCCGGAAGTATCGTTCCCGAATCCTTGACTCCAAAGAACCTCTTGAGCATGGATTCAGAGAGATCCCCGGCGGGCCCGACAACTCCTCCTATGAGACCTGAGGCGATGACTGTCGCGGTATCCGCTTCTTGAAAGAAAAATTGGGCGAACAGAAAACAGGAAGCTATGCTTAGTGCGACTCCGCCAATCGCCCCTTCTATCGTTTTCCCCGGCGATATTTTCGGAGCGAGCTTGTTTTTGCCTATCGCCCTGCCGACATAGTAGGCGCCGATATCTGCTCCCCATACGCCGCAACAGGCAAGAAGTATTAGCTTGTGACCATCCGCCAAGTCCCTTATCAGTATAGGAGCCGCGAGGCATATCCCTATATAAAATACTCCGAGCATCGTGTACGCAAGGCGCTCAACCCCTTTTTCGGGATCGGTAAGGGCCGAGACGAATATGGAGATTACCGCCAGTGATGTAACGGCAAAAACTGGCTCAAGCGAGCCTATGAAGGAGAGGGGAACGATAAGGACAAGTATCAGACCCTGCAACCTGAAAACTTCAATCCCTTTCACAGCCGCCATCTGGGCGTATTCAAAAAAGCAGATCGCCGATACCATGACGATAAAAGATGCAAATATCCGGAATGAACCGTACCAGATAAGGATAATGAACAGAGGCGCCAGGATCAGCGCGGTAATAACCCGTTTCAAAATTGCTGCCCCCCCATAAAATTCTTCTGCTCTAGCCTGGCGTGGTGTCGGCGTTCCCGCCGCTATCAACGCCATCCTCGCTATCCATCGCCATCTGCTCGCCCGAAAGGCCAAACCTTCGCTCCCGTTTCTGGTAATCCTGGATCGCCTTCAAAAACTCCAGCCTGGTGAAATCGGGCCAGTAGATATCGGTAAAATAAAGCTCGGCATACGCTATCTGCCAGAGCAGAAAATTGCTGATTCGAAGTTCGCCGCTGGTCCTGATAAGGAGATCGACATCCGGCAGGCCAGCAGTGTAAAGCTCGTTGGCAAAAAGTTCCCCGGTAATATCGTCAGGCTCCAGCTGGCCCGACTTTATTTTCCTCCCGATAGACCGAACCGCGTCGATCATCTCGTCCTGCGATCCGTAACTGAGGGCGAGCGTAAGAATCGTGCCGTCATTATGCTTCGTAGCTTCCATGACGTCGGTCAGATATTCAAGCGTCGAGCTGGGGAGATCGGATATCCTGCCGATCGCGTTGAACCTGATGTTTTCATCGATCATCCTCTTTTTTTCTTTTACAAGGTACTCCTTGAGGATGTTCATCAAGGCGTTTACTTCACTTTCAGGGCGGCTCCAATTTTCAGTTGAGAATGAATAAAGTGTCAGCGCCTTTAGATCTATTTCCCTGGCGAGGGTAACAATTCTGTCGACTGTTTTACCACCTTCGCGGTGCCCCATTATCCTCGGGAGGAATCTCTTCTTCGCCCAGCGCCCGTTCCCGTCCATTATCACCGCCACATGTTTCGGCAGCCTGGATTTATCTATCCTCTCCCAAATGGACGTCTCATCGTTATTCACTTATATCAGGTCTCCAGTATCTCCTTTTCCTTACTTGCTACGCTCACGTCGATCTTTTTTATGTAATCGTCCGTGATCTTCTGTATCTTAGCTTCAAGCGTTTTTTCATCGTCTTCGGAAATCTCTTTCGCCTTCAGCTTTTTCTTTACGTTGTCCATTCCGTCGCGCCGGATATTCCTGATGGCGACCTTGTGTTCCTCACCATATTTTTTAGCTATCTTTGCCAGCTCTTTTCTCCGCTCTTCGGTCATTGGCGGCATTACAAGCCGTATCACCTTCCCGTCGTTGGCGGGAGTGATGCCTAGATTTGAGTTCTGGATGGCTTTTTCGATAACGGCAAGCTGGGACATGTCCCATGGCTGAACCGTAATGAGCCTCGCCTCTGGGGTGGCTATAGTCGCCATCTGGGTTATCGGCGTCGGGGTTCCGTAATAATCTACCGTTACATGCTCCAAGAGCCCAGCAGACGCCCTGCCGGTCCTTATGCCGGCGAGTTCCCTCTGCAAATCGGCAACGGTTGTTTCCATTCTCCTGGCTGATTCATCCGTTATCGTCTTTCCCATCCGTCATACCCCCCGTACAATTGTTCCAATCTTTTCTCCGCAGAGAACCCTTTTGATGTTCCCTCTTTCAAGCGTATTGAAAACTATGATGGTAACCCTGTTTTCCATGCATAGCGAAATGGCGGCGGCGTCCATAACCTTGATGCCTTTCTGAAGGACGTCGATAAACTTCAGTTCCGTGTACTTTCTAGCGTTTTTATCCACCATGGGATCGGACGAATATACGCCGTCCACCTTTGTGGCCTTTAAAAGGACTTCGGCCTTCATTTCCATCGCCCTGAGCGATGCTGTGGTGTCGGTAGTAAAATACGGGTTACCCGTTCCGCCAGCAAAGATGATTATTCTCCCCTTTTCGAGGTGCCTTATCGCCTTCCGCCTTACAAAAGGTTCCGCGACCTGCGACATGGTTACCGCCGTCTGCATTCTGGTTTCCACGCCGATCTGCTCCAAAGAACTTTGCAGGGCGAGGCCGTTGATGACTGTGCCGAGCATTCCCATGTAATCGGCCTGCACGCGGTCTATCCCCGCCTTTGCCGCCTGGGTACCCCTCAGGATATTCCCGCCGCCGATAACTATCGCTATCTCGGCGCCCATCTCCTTTATCTCTTTTAGCTCCTCAGCTATTCCACGGATGGCGTCGTAATCAAGCCCTTCCCCCGATTTTCCGGCAAGAGACTCGCCGCTCAGCTTTATCAATATCCTTTTGAACCTTAACCTCGACTTCGGCATTACTGGTTAATTTTCCCCCAGCTGGAAACGCACAAACCGCCTTACTGAAATATTTTCGCCAAGCTCGGATATTTTAACTTTCAAAAGCGCGTCGATCGTCATATCGGAATCCTTTACGAATTTCTGCCTCAGCAGACACTTGTCCTCGTAGAACTTCTCGAGACGGCCGTCTACTATCTTTGGGATGATTTTTTCAGGCTTGCCGGAGTTCTTCGCTTCCTCGGAGAGTATCTCCCTCTCCTTTTCGATCTCCTCCGCAGGAATATCTTCAGGTGATATACAGGTCGGCGCGACCGCCGCTACATGCATCGCCAGATCCTGCACCAGATCCTTGAATACGGAGTTCCTGGCGACGAAATCGGTTTCGCAGTTCACCTCTATCAATACGCCGATGCTCCCTTCGCCATGTATGTAGGAGCCGACAATCCCTTCGGATGTGGCTCTCCCCATCTTTTTCGAGGCTTTCGTTATCCCTTTTTTCCTGAGATAATCGATCGCTTCGTCGATATTCCCCCCGGTTTCCTTGAGGGCTTCCTTGCAATCCATAATACCCGCGCCCGACTTTTCGCGCAGGTCCTTCACCATTTCCGCGGTTACTGCCATTTTCTTCTCCTTTTGCAAAACAAATAAGTCTGCATCGAAATTACCCCGGCCGTCTCTGGCTCGCCGGGGTCAATAAAATTTATAGTTACTGACTGTTTTCACGCAGATCGCGACAGCGTCATCCGCTAGTCGTCTACGTCTACTTCTTCCTCGATCTTTTCAATATCTATCGCTTTTACCTTGGTCACTTTCTTGGCGGCTTTTTCCTTTTCCTTCTGCTCCAGGGCCTTTACTTCGATATCCTTCTTTTTCCTGCT
>JAOUMJ010000050.1 GCA_029881495.1 Nitrospinota bacterium
TGCGACAACAGATGCCGTTGAAATGATGGCCTCGCTACCCATATCCAGAACGAGTTCCCCTTTCCTCTCGAAAATATTCGACGAGGTGAATTCTCGCAGTTCGGCAACGACCTTGACGAGCCCTTCCGGATCGGTTGCAAACTGATAGAGGGCAACGCTTTCAACGTTAGATTCCTTTGCTGTTACCGTGTGGAGCCTCTCGTTGGCCCTAAGTACCTTAGCGTTATAAATATCGATCGTTATCCGGTTCTTTTCCCTTTTCCGGATCATCTGGAATTTCGGCTTCTCACCATTATAGGAGATGACAACCCTTGCAAGCCCGGACATCTCCCTCAATTCAATACCGGTAATTTCCACCTCACCTTCCTTGACCTGGCGTTTTTTGCCAAATTCAAGGTCATAGGGTGATAATGAAACCAAGATTTTCTCATCGGTAACCCTGGAGACCTTATACAGAACCGGTTCGTTCAGCATTATCTCGATCCTCGAGTTCCCTGACTGCGGAAAAAAGGATGATTGAACTTCGGTGGCCAATCCCTCTTTGAGTTCAATCGGAGCGGAGAACGCCGACGAATCCATGTTTGGAATATCAATCACTAGACGTCTGGGATTTGACAGCCTGAAAATCGTATATTGAAGTTTGCTACTCCCTTCAACCGTCAGTTCCAGCAAGTCCTGTTTCTGAACTGGTTCTATTCTTGTGATGTATTTACTCCCTATCGGAATAAACTTGGTCGGAGCAGAAGTAGATGTACTGCTACAGGAAGGTGAGACCAGTAGCGCTAAAACCAGCAGATATCCTGATATACGATGTATAAACGCCATCGGCTACTCTTCTTCCTGCCTTAATTTTATCTCCTTGTTCTTGACCTCAAAGCCTGTGCGCCTATCGTAGAACTTTTCGGCGATAATTATCCTGTCCATTTCTATTTTAATAATTTTCCCGCAATCCCTTCCGATATGCATCCCTTTTGTCAAGGTGTACCCGCTCCCGTTTGGCGTTTCAATCAGCGCCGCTTTCTGTTCCCCGCTTATGATACCAACAAGATCCATGGACATTAAATCAATACTTTCAAGGAAATCTCTTGGTCTTCCCGGATCGCATTGGCGCGAGACACCCCCTTGTAAATCCTTTCCATCATCTTCGGTTCCTGCAATCAGTGATTGGAACGGATCCCTTTTACCTTCCGCATTATACACAGGTATTATCATACCTGATTTTGATTTTAAAATTACCGGCGGCGCTATCTCCTGGGTTTGGGCTGTTTCCTCGGTTTTCTTGCTCTTTTCAGGCTTTTTTTCGCTTTTTTCGGCCTTCGTATCAAATTCTTTTTTCAACAACACCTTGTCAAGTGCGGATAGATGATAGAGTTTGTATGTTCCATTCTCCTTTTTCCAAACTTCTCCGGTTATTGTCTTAATATTCGATTTATTGTCTATGATCTCGATCCTTTTATAGGTAATTTCCGCGCCATCTTTTCCCAATTTTATTTCGGATATATTTGCCCCTAAACCTGGAGTTTTCTTTCCAAAATATTTTACGGCATCCCTGTACACCATCCCGTTTTCCTTGAATCCGAGAGAAATCAGCTTTGCAATTTCGTTCGTTTCACCCTTGGCTCTGCTAGCTACAAATTTTTGGAAGGAGCCCCTTGCTTTTTCAATTTCGACCGTTTTTAAATGGTTAATATAGGCTACCAGAGCGCCTGCGATTATAATTACCAATCCTGCAATGCCGGCCAACACCACTGCCTGTTTCTTTTTGTCAAGTTTCTTGTACCATGCATAGCCTGACTTATCGGCAATCTGGAGACCAAGCCTTCGTATACCGATCCTGGAAAATCCGATCTTCTGAAGGTACTCGAAAGACAACTTAACATTAGCCATATTCTTTTCTCTGAACTATTTCTTAGCCTTTTTTTCATCAGGTTTCGCGTCAACTTTTGCTTCAAGAAACCTGTATGTGACAGCCTTGCACTTTGCCACTACGGCAGTACCGGATGACGTAGGTTTCTTTGCACCCTGGTATTTGCTTATTTCAAGATTTGAAACAGTTAGTATTCTGGGCATTCTGCTTATTCTGTCGAAAAAACTTAATATATTGTGAAAAGGCCCAAGCATTTCTATCTGAACCGGTACTTCGGCGTAAAAATCCTGTTCCTGTTCCTGCAAAGGTTTAAAAGTCATAAATTCAAGGCCTGCCTGTGTTCCGAAGTTTGACACTTGGTCAATTAGATTCGGGATTTCCTTCTGTTCAGGGAGCTGTTTTCTCATGTAGTACAACTGGTCGTCAAGAAGGCTGATCTCTTTTGCAATGTTCGGCATATTTTTTTCCACAAGCTGGCTGGCTTTGATATCTGCCTCAACAGTAACAACCTTTTCCTGAATATTCCTGGCCTCTGAAGAGATGGAATGGATTATAAGAAAATAGAATATGATTACAACAAATATTGGCGCGCCTCCTATTACTCCCCATCTTGCTTTTAAATCCATAGCTGCAATCTTTTCGTATGGAAGCCAGTTGAATAGTTTTTCAAGAAACTTTTCAAGAATATCCTCAAGGTCAAATTTCATTTTAACTTTTTCCGCCTTTTTTATCAGGTACAGAGGCAGGCACTATTTCCACATCCCAGTTGCATGTAATAGTGAAAGATTTCAGTTCCTGTTCGTTCAGATTTTGCTTTTCAATGCTTGTTAGCTCCACGTTGGAAAAATGTTCCGAGTTCTCCATGGATCTCATCAATTCCGCAACTGCCTGCGGAGAAAACGTATATCCGATAATTGAAATATTAGTATTCGTTTCGGTGACTTTCGTAAGCCAGACATCTATCGGGAGAATAATGTTCAGGTAATCCAGAAAGTTCCCAGGTCCCACTCTTCGGCTTTCAAGAATTTTGATGGTCTTGAGGATTCCTTCCCTCCGTTCCTTTTTCAATATAAATTCTGCATTTTTTTTCTTTACTTCAATCAGCCTCGTCTGCTCAAGCTTCAAAACATCCAGCTTGCTCTGCAAATTGGATTTATTTGCAAAAGCGGAAACCATCCAGAACATGGAAACAAATATGGCTATTGCTACCAGGGTGATAAGGTAAACTGCTTGCCGCTGGATAAGTTTGTTTACCTTTGGAATGTGCCTGGCTACAAGATTTATACGGATCACTTATCACCAACTGCTCTAAGGGCTAATCCTATAGGCAATGCCATTACAGGCTCCATCTCCCTTATGTATGAAGAATCCATAACTTTTGCATCGTAATGGATATTTTTGAACGTGTTAAGATACTTTACCGGAATCCCAAATTTTTCGCTGAAAATAGTATCGATATCTTTCATTCTGCAGACTCCGCCTGATATCAGCACCTTCGAAATCTTAAAATCACTGGTCTTTTCGTACATTTCGAGACTTCTACCAATTTCATCAGCTACATTTTCGATTCCCTCTAAAATGTGCGGTATGACATCCTCCCTCTTAAAGGAATCATTGAAATTTCCAAGTTTCAACTTCTCAGCATCCGCGTATCCTATTGAAAGATTCTTTTGAATATTTTCAGAGATATTATTTCCCCCTACCTGCAGATCACGAGTGAACGCTGTAATGCCGTCTTCAAGTATATTCAAGTTTGACATGCTCCCGCCAATATTGAGAAGGGCAATTGCTGTCCCCTTTTCCACCTTATTGGAATACTCATAGGCGTTCTCAATGGCGAAAACATCCAAGTCCAGCACTTTTACCTTCAGCCCGGCTTTTGCGATAACATCCAGATATCCCTGAATGGTATCCTTGCGCGCGGCGACAATTAAGACATCCATCTGCAGATCTTCATCTTCAGCAGCAGACTCACTGTTGTTGCTCTCTGTTTTCCCCTTTTCCTTTTTTGATCTTTCCTCAGGTCTGGTAAGTATCTGAAAATCAAGGTTCACATCGTCAAGGTCAAACGGAATGTACTGCTCAGATTCATCCCTTATCATTTCAGCCAACTCATCCTCATCCATTACAGGAACTGAAATTTTCTTTATGATCACCGATTGCCCTGAAATGCCGATTACAACATTCCGGTTTTTGATATTTTCGGCCTTCATTAGGTTTTTTATCCCGACGACTACCGCATCTGGATTTTCTATTTCGCCATCAACAATGGTGTCGGGCGGAAGGCGAACCATCCCCATATTGAGCAGTTCATACCCGACTTGAGTTTTCTTTAACTGAATCGCCTTTATCGAATAACTGCCGATATCCAGAGCAACCAGTGATTTTCTTGATGGCAATAACATTCGCCTATTATAGAGAATAGACGGGGAGATTAGAAAAGGTTTTAAACGTGGCTATTTTCGTTGAATACTTTTTGACGTTCGTCAAGTTTAATTTCGAGCGCCAGTAATATCTTCCTTTTAGTGTCGAGTCTGCAGACATGGCCTTTTTCGATTCTGTCGATCGTCTGAACGGAAAGTCCGGTTTTGCGCGCAAGTTCCGCCTTGCTCATCATTTTCGATTCACGGATGTCTTTGACACGGTTCATACCAGACACACTAAATCCTCCAAGCCTTAGAAAACAAATACGACACTGAAACTCCTCCTTGCTTACCCGGCAATATTACGACTAATTGGGCATTTTGTCAAATAAGATATATAGACTTAATAGGCATGTCACTTAATTTATTGTATTTTGATTTAATTACCTTGTAATTTACTGTTTATTATTTTGTTTTTATCACTCTTAGTAAATAGTAGTTTTTCTGATAGACTGACGAATATGAAAATTGGTGTTTTGACAGGTGGCGGCGATTGCCCCGGTTTGAATGCAGTAATAAGGGGCATCATCAGGTCAGCCACTCATCTGTACAACTGGGAAATCAAGGGTTTCCTTAACGGATACAAAGGCTTAATAGAAAATAAATTCATTGACCTTACTCTCCAGGCAGATGCCGGATTGATCCAGCGCGGCGGAACTATCATCGGGACCTCAAACAGGGATAATCCGTTTTCATACCGGGAGAGGGTAAGCGGTCAGAATATAATCCATGATGTAAGCGACAGGGTTGTAAAAAACTACGCAAAAAACGAATTGGATGCTTTGGTGGTTATTGGCGGCGATGGCACTCTAAGCACTGCGCTAAAACTTTCCGAAATGGGCATTAATATAGTTGGCGTTCCCAAGACCATCGATAACGATCTCTCTGCCACAGACTATACATTCGGTTTTGATACTGCAGTAAACATAGTTACTGACGCGATCGACCGCCTGAAGACCACCGCCGAATCCCACGACAGGGTTATGGTCGTCGAGGTCATGGGGCGTGATACCGGCTGGATCGCACTCTATTCCGGCCTTGCCGGTGGCGCCAACATTATACTTATACCGGAAATTCCTTACGATATAGACAAGGTATGCAAGAAGATATATGAGAGGAAAAGCCAGGGGAAAAACTTTTCCATCGTAGTCGTCGCGGAGGGGGCAAAACCGCTTGGAGGCGAAGTCACGGTTAAGCGCCATGTAGACGACCCTACCATTTCCATCAGACTCGGCGGCGTAGGCAATGTTATCGGCGACGACATTGAAGAACGGACAAATATCGAGACCAGGGTTACCGCGCTTGGCCATATACAACGCGGGGGAAAGCCTTCGGCCTTTGACAGGGTCCTCTGCTCGAGGCTTGGCGTAGAAGCCGTACAGATGATCAAGCGTAAAGAGTTCGGTATGATGGCCTGCTTGAGGACGCCTCATATCAAGACTGTTCCTCTCAAAGAAGCCGCTGTAACAG
>JAOUMJ010000051.1 GCA_029881495.1 Nitrospinota bacterium
ATATTATATCAAAACAGACTTCGATCAAGATCATCAAACTTTATGCGTCAATCTTGAAACAGGAGCGTCCAAATATATATTTAAAGATCGTAATTGTGAATATTTGCTAGATGCAAGGATTTCAATCCTTCCAAAAGATCTGAATAGGTAAAAAGAACCAACAGAAAATCCTATAGAATGTACTACCATATGTTTTAGCAATTGAGAATATGGTTTATTTGCTTTGTGTGTTTGGTTTTTACAAACAAACTATTTGCGTTATTTGCTAAATGGAAAAAATATAGAATAAAGACGTTAAGCTTAGATAGAGATAGGATAATAAGATTTACTTCGATGATTTACTTGAGGGGAAAAATATAGCTGATCCAGCTCTTGGGCACATCTGCACACATTGTATTAAAGATAAGTAAAAATATGTAAAATAGCCAAATGTGGAGTAGATGGGATTTGAAAATCTAGATAAAATATCAGTACAGATATTTTATTTTTTTCTCTGAATCTGAAATAGCAATACGGTTATAGGTCTAGCTCTGTTACACGATTGTTACACGGTGTAAAAAAGGCGTAATAAAAACAACAAGATAGAGTGCTTGTAAAGGACTGAAAATCCTCGTGTCGGCGGTTCAATTCCGTCTCCGGGCACCATATATTTTAATGGATTAGAGTCCTTTAAGCACCAAAAATAGAGGGAAAAATATTCGATTGTGATAGATTTTTCCTCTTTCACGTTTAAAATCTGGACGCTTCCTGTTAGGCTTTCAGGGTAGTGGTGAGCGTATCTCTGCGTAATCGAGGAGGTAGGTCAGATGGGGATTTTCAAATGATGGGAAAAGTGTAAAGTTATATTATATCCAGGCCAGCATTATTTATGGATGGTATTGGATCAATTCTGGATTTATTTATGGCAATAGTTGATTCATACAGATTGGAAATGCTATGACTGAATAACTGGAAAAATTGAACGTATAGTGATATTTTATATCCCGTGTAATATTTCCAGAATCGTAATACATCTTACAAAAGCAGTTTAAGAGAAAGGACCCGGTCAATATGGGGAAAAAATCAACCGTTGTTTCACTGGCATTTCTGTCTGCCATTTTTGCATTTCCATTTGTTGTATTCGCTTCGGGTGGCTCTGGCGAACATATCGACCTGACCTCCCACTGGGTTGGATACACCTCTCTGACCATATTCATAATCGCGTATCTATTTGTGATGGCGGAGGAATTCACTCACTTGAGGAAGAGCAAGCCTGTTGTTCTTGTTGCCGGGATTATCTGGGCGATGATAGCGGTTGTTTATTCGAATCATGGATTTACCCATCAGGCGGAGGAGGCGGTTCGCCACAATATACTTGAATACGCCGAGCTGTTTCTCTTCCTTCTAGTAGCCATGACTTACATCAATACCATGCAGGAGAGGCTCGTATTTGCCACTTTGAGGGTCTGGCTGGTGGCAAGAGGTTTTGGATACAGACAGCTTTTCTGGATAACAGGTATACTGGCATTTTTCATTTCCCCAGTCGCAGACAACCTCACCACCGCTCTGCTGATGTGCGCTGTTGTGATGGCGGTTGGGGTAAACAACGCGAAATTCGTGGGTCTTGCCTGCATAAACATCGTTGTCGCCGCGAATGCCGGAGGGGCTTTCAGCCCGTTTGGAGACATTACCACCCTGATGGTCTGGCAGAAGGGGATAGTCGATTTCACCACATTTTTCTACCTCTTCATACCTTCCGTGATCAATTTTGTTGTTCCAGCCGGAATAATGCACTTTGCGATACCGGATGAACATCCGGAACCCACCGGCGAGACGATAGAAATGAGGCGTGGGGCGAAGAGGATAATTTTTCTTTTCATACTCACAATTATCACAGCCGTTTCTTTCCATCAGTTTTTCCATCTCCCTCCGATGATGGGGATGATGACCGGACTCGGCTACCTGAAATTCTTTGCATATTATCTGAAGATCACACATGGCCCGCAGGATGAAGTGACCGGACAAAGGAAGAGACTACGACCGGAAGAGGTTTTGGCAAAGAGAGAGGCGGGGGAGAGCATAACGCCATTCGATGTTTTCAACAAGGTGGCAAAGGCTGAGTGGGACACGTTGCTCTTCTTTTACGGGGTAATACTCTGTGTAGGAGGTCTTGGATTCATCGGATATCTTTCTATGGTCTCGGAAACCATGTATGTACAGATGGGGCCCACATTCGCAAACGTTATGGTCGGGATACTTTCCGCAATCGTAGATAATATTCCTGTAATGTTCGCCGTGCTGACAATGAATCCTGACATGGTGTTGGGGCAATGGCTTCTGGTTACCTTGACAGCTGGAGTAGGTGGGAGCCTTCTCTCAATTGGAAGCGCGGCCGGAGTGGCATTAATGGGTGCCGCAAAAGGGAAGTATACATTTTTCGGTCACCTGAAATGGATGCCGGTAATTGCTCTAGGGTATGCCTTGAGCATTATTGCCCACCTTTGGCTAAATTCTTCCACTTTTGAAAGGGCGGCAAATATTTGTAAAACTTGTGGTTAAGGCATGAAAACAACTCTGGATGTTGGCTTAGCTTTTTGTGCGAAAGTGAAATATAATTATAGAGACGTGGGACTGATATTATTTTCAGAATTATTGGAGGATTAAATGTCTATTGTAATTAACAGGAGGGCGGTTCAATGAAGAACACCTTGTTTAGGATATTCGGCCTGGCGCTGATGCTTTCTGCCGTTTCTATTTATGGGTGCGGCGACTCACTTTTTACAGGAGTTCCGGGAAACGGGGAGGGATCACCAGCAGCTGAAGAGTTCGACGGAGTAATCAAGCTTGATGAAGGGGACTACATGTCCGTCTTATCCCAAAGCAATCCAAATCCAATCGACTACTGTGCCGCAGCGATGGGAAAGGCTGGTTACAGCGCGGCTGGATTAGTCAAAATGATCACAGCGATGAACGATACAGGCGGTGACATGAGCGCTATTTTTGCCATTACTTCCGACCCAAAATCGATTAAATATCTTAAAGCTTGCAAAACAAACTTTCTGAATGACGCTTTAGCGGCTGATCCCAACAACGTTGAATACCGGCTTATGAGCCGAATTATATCGATACCGACAATAACCAACGCGATAACTGCTTTGGCGGATGCTGTCAGTGCGGCAGGAGGGGGCACACCGATAGATATCACGGATGGACTGGATGACGCAGAACTCCAGGCGCTTGGAACAAGCCTTGTAAACGATCCCTATCAAAGAATTGATTCAAATGGCGACGGAGTAATATGCGGAGACGCGAATGATAATCTTGTGGACAAAAATGGCGCTGCATGTTCTCCCCTTGATGACAAGCTTCTCACGACTGTTGCGAACAACCTCACCGACCTTGTAGCCGTCAGTGGCGGTAGTACGGATGGTTCCGCGGTAGATACAGCTCTTTCAACTGTTGGATCAACATTCGATGCAAACAATGACGGTACCTTCTCGGATGACGAGATATCAAATTATCTAGCAACATTTGGCACAACTCCAGCGAAACCGGTGATGTGATGAGAATGATTAATATGGTAGCCAGGGGAGAGGTAATGAGAAAGCTGCTGATTTTCACGATAGCCATTTTATGGGTGAGTGGCGAGGCATTTGCCGCCAAAACGAAGACAATTCTTAACTATCCAACCCCCTATTCCGGCACAAGGGCGCTGGGGATGGGGAACGCATTTGCTGCGGTTGGCAGGGATCCTGATGGAGCTTTTTACAATCCTGCGACGCTCTACGAAATGGATTTCAATATTGGACTCATCGAAGCTCAGGTTGAGGTTAACCAGAATTCAATAGACCTTATACAGGATGTGATGGATCTTACTCAAAACAGCACTGGGCAGGATTCTACCGATGCTGCCATGAACCTCGTTGAAACAAATATGGGCAAACTGATTCATGCCAGGGTGACCGACTATTCAAGGCTTGCCTGGAAGAGCTTTGTGATAGGTGCATTTGGTGGAGTAAATGTTGATACCCGTCTACATTATCCGCTTTCAAGTAGCGGTATTATGGAGGCAAGAGCCATAACAATGGCGGGAGGAGTTGTAGGCGGCTCCAGGGCTATTGAAGCTGTCGAAGGTTTGAGGCTCGGAATGAGTGTAAAACAAATAGCAACATTTACATTACAACACAGTTTTAAACTTGCCGATGTTATGGATCAGCCGAATCCTGATGACCTGATGTATCAGGGGCAGACGCTGGTATTTGATATTGGCGGCCTTTACAATATCACCCAAGGCAAACTTGGCGGATGGAATTCACAGGCCGGGTTGTCTTTCATGAATATAGGCGGGATTCAATATACGGAGGAAGACACCATTCCTATGACCGTGAATCTCGGATTATCGATGAGGCCTGAAACATTTCTAGGCGAAACAATTTTTGCCGTAGATATCCACGATCTCTTTTTTGCCTATCCTCAGGATAGCAGTCTATGGAAGAGGGTACATATGGGGATGGAGTTCGGCGTTCTTGGAAGGCATCTCCTTTTCAGGGCCGGTCTCTCGCAAGGTTTCCCAACGGCAGGATTTGCGCTTGATCTCTGGATTTTCAAAGTGGGGTATGCATATTCCGCAGAGGAAATGGGAGCCTACGCTGGACAGGCCAAAGATTCAAGACACACGATTCATTTAAGCGCAGGCTGGTAACGCGTCTAATTATTTATATGCCGGCCGGTTTTAATAACCGGTCGGCATTTTTTTAGAAGAAACCTACAGGATCGACATCAATAGAAACCGATATACGCGGATCTACGAAATTCGACAGCTCTATTGCCAGGTTATGAAGCTCCTTTACGCTTCTCCCTTTTAACAGGACTTTCCATCTATATCTGTTTCTCACTTTATAGACAAGCGCGGGGACGGGGCCAAGGATCATAATTCCGGCAGGTATTTTCGGCAAGGAG
>JAOUMJ010000052.1 GCA_029881495.1 Nitrospinota bacterium
CATTCATACCTTCGCAAACACAAATGTGATAGGTCTTACTATTAACCACGAGAACATGTCCTGCGCCGAGGTCGATGCAGCCATCACATTATATGAGTACGAACTCGGTATTCCAGCTACTGATGCGCTGACAAAGTCACCCGCACGGCTTGTGGAAATGGTTTTTACAGCTTTTCCTGATCTCAAGAAAGAGTTGGCAGTTATCGCCTGATGGCCGCACCTCGATTGGAGATAGACCTAAATAAGATCTACCATAACGCACACACACTGGTAAAACTCCTGTCCGCAAAGGGCATTACCGTAACGGGCGTTACAAAGGCAACTCTCGGCTCACCCGAAATCGCTGGGGCCTTGCTTGAAGCAGGCGTAACCGGGCTCGGCGACTCCCGCATCGAGAATATCAAGGCGATGCGAGATTCTAAAGTAGCAGGATCAATGACACTCACCCGTTCCCCCATGCTAAGCCAGGCGGATCTTGTCGTAATGAACGCAGACATAAGCTTCAACACCGAGCTTGATGTCATCAAAATGTTATCACTTGCCGCGCGACGGCTTGAGCGGATCCATGGAATCGTACTAATGGTTGAGCTGGGAGACCTGCGTGAAGGTATAATGCCAAACGAATTAATAAACACCGTGCGGGAGACTCTTTGTCTTGAGAATATTGAGTTCAAAGGGATCGCTGCCAACCTTGCCTGCCGAAGCGGAGTGTCGCCAGATGCCAGAAACATGGCCGAACTCTCTTCTTTTGCAGACTCCATTGAAGAGGTTTTGGGTATAACAGTCGATATCGTATCCGGCGGTAACTCTGCCAACCTCCGGTGGGCGCTCAGCGACGCAGATACAGGGCGGATCAATAATTTACGTTTAGGTGAATCGATCCTGCTTGGTTGCGAACCTCTAGATCGCCAACCGATTAACGGATTGCATACCGATGCCATTACACTTTTTGGGGAAGTGATTGAGTCGAAGGTCAAACCATCGCTACCGTGGGGCGAGATCGCACAAACGGCATTCGGGAAGAAGTCGCCACCCTCCCGAGACCGGGGGAGTATTTCACAGACGATCGTAGCCATCGGGATGCAGGACACCGATCCAGGCGGCCTCCTCATGCCTGCCGGAATTGATATCCTCGGAGCCAGTAGCGATCACCTGATCCTGGAGTCAGACCTCCGCGTCGGCGAGGAACTTGTATTTCAGCTCAATTACAGCGCGATGGTCCGCGCCATGACATCACCTTTTGTTTTCAAGTCATATTCAGCAAGAGAGGTCGTTGACAATTGAAACAGATAAATGAAATCAGATTCGGTCCCTCTTAGGAGTTCACTGGAGATCCGGACTGAACCTATGATTTTATAGGAGTAATTGAAATTGGCTCCCCGGGACGGACTCGAACCGCCGACATGGTGGTTAACAGCCACCCGCTCTACCGACTGAGCTACCGGGGAACTCAAACAAGAAATTATGCTGGGTTGAGCCTACTCTGTCAATAAGAACATTGGAAAATCACGCTTTTCCTTCGGCCGCTAATAAGAGCAAGAAACAGGCTCTAGCGATAAACTCCCCGCCATTCAGCTTCTAAAATACTCAAAACTCCAACCAGATTACAGAATACGGCTTTGTGCAAATGCGCGGCTGTCGAATGCCGTCCCTTACGCGGTTGCGCCTCCGCAACTCGACCCGCTCCCGGCTGTACATCCATAGCAGTGCGGCCCAACCATGATCTCCCTCTGCTTTAGAACATCCATATCAAAAGCCCCGATTCTCGATGGCGCTCCATGATTGACCGGAATGCCAAGCATCTGGTTAAAATCGCAATCATAGATATTACCATCCCACCCGACGGAAACCATGCTACGGCACATGACATTTTCAGCGGCAACAGGATTGTACGCGCCAACCAGCTTTTGCATATATCCGCGGTAGTTGCTTGTCCGGCGAAGGTAATCGGCAAACCTCCCGACCGGAAGATTAACTATCGTATACAGATTGTTAAAATGGAGATCGTGCCTTTTTAAAAGCTCGCGCTTGAAATCGATCTCCAGCGCTCCTTGAGGGGGAGGGAAAAACGCTCCCGCCGGATTGAATACCAGATTTAGAAGAAGGCCCGTCCCCTCTTTCCCGTACCCTAGTCCGTTCAGTATACGAATTGCTTCAACGGATCTGTCAAACACCCCTTTACCCCGTACGGCGTCTGTCTCTTCCTTTCTGAAGTACGGAAGCGATGCGACTACCTCGACACTGTTGTGCTTGAAAAATTCCGGAAGATCGCCATATCCATCTTCGAAAAGAATTGTCAGGTTGCATCTTGAGAGTATCTTCTTCCCCATTCCGGCCACAACCTCGACGAACTCGCGGTACCTCGGATGCATCTCCGGCGCCCCCCCGGTTATATCGACAACCGGGATATCGCTCCTTTTTAAAATATCGATACAGATATCCATGACGTCATCCGGCATCATCTCTTCACGGATGGGAGAGGCCTCCACATGGCAATGCTTGCATGCCTGGTTGCATCTCTTCCCAAGGTTGATTTGAAAGGTTGTAATACCGTACGCTTTGAGCGGATAGAGTCCGCTCCCCTTCAACGCATCCCCGAAAGATGGGATATCCTTTTCAGTATCCATTTTCCCTGCTCCGCATTATTCCATGCTGATCTTGCCGGTTGTGTTGCGCATCTGCACGCCATGCACCAGTGATGCCCCTCCGCGGATAGCGACCGCGACATGTATCGCCTCTGTCATCTGCTCCCTGTTGGAACCCTTTTCAAGCGCGTCGCTGGAATAGGCATCGATACAGTAGGGACACTGCACAGCATGGGCAACAGCAAGAGCGATAAGCGACTTCTCTCTGGCGGTCAGCGCCCCTTCCTGAAAAACTTTTCCATAATACGCAAAAAATGCCTTCCCCAGCTCAGGCGCGTCCTTTGCCATGTCCGGAAACTTTGCCAGATCGGCCGGGTTGTAATATGTATCCACTCTAAAAAACCCTCCAAAAATAAATAATTGCGACACCCTGGCAGAACACAGGATATTTATGGCTATCAGACAAGTATCCCGACATCGGCAAGATAGTCAATCCCCCTTTTCAGCTCTTCCTGACTGACCCTTTGGTTCAACTCAACTACCTTAATAGTATCCGGTTTCAGGTATTGCTTTATCATTTTGAAATCGACCGCTCCCGAACCCGGCTCGTTATGATCCGTGTACCCCCCCTGGACGTCATGAAGATGCATGCCTATAAGCCTGTCGCCGAAAGTCTCCAGCATCACCCTCTGCGGCGTGCCGTATAAAACCTCCTGGACATGTGCATGCCCCACGTCGTGCCAGAAATAAAGCCTCCCTCCATCAAAGGTATTGAAGATCACGCCGAACTCGTCGATGTTCGGCATCTCTCCAAAATAGTATCTGTTCTCAACCCCGACGTTTATGCCGAGCTTTACTGCTTCCTCGTTTATCTCTTCCAGGCTTTTAAGCGTCTGCGAAAAAGATCTTTTGCTTTTCGCCATGCGCTCAAGCATTACGGCGTGAAGGAACTCATGCCACCTGGGCGAATCCTTTGAACCGTTGTCATACATGTTCATCATGATATAGAACGGCTCGTCCATCGGCACTCGTCCGGCATGTATGACAACCGCCCCTGCTTCAACTTCCGCGGCGTTGCGCAACGTTGTCCTGATATCCTCCACCCCTTTCTTTCGGGCATCCTCGTTTTCATCCGATATCAAATGCGCCTCGGCGCCCCGCCCCTTCCCCTTTGGAGAGGGGCATACGGCGTGAAGAGATGTTATCTTTACGCCCCACTCTTTCCGGTTTTTCCGTATCTCCTCAAATGTCCCGCTCTTTATCCGGAACTCCAGCTCGATACTGTCGGCCCCGGCCTCATGTAACGTGTCTATCAGCTCTCGCGCGTCGGGGATTATCCCGGATCGCCAGCAGGTTGAAACCGTACAGGTCCTCCGCCTCATATATCTCCCGTTTCTGAAATTGCGGGTTCAGTCCGGATGGAGGTATTCATCCTTCCAGACAGAAAATATATGGCGACAGGATAGCTGAGCGCTTCTACTGCCAGAGAATATGGAGCCAGCATATGGAAATAGTAGTTCATTATCTTTTCTGTAAAGGAGATGTGAATTACCTCCGGGAAAGGACCAAGAAACGGCCAAAGAAGAACAGATAGCGGCACGAAATCCTCTATCAAATGGAGCATCGCCCCCGCAAATACCGCGGACAGCTTTTCCCGGCGACTCCTAAAAAGCGCTGATACTATAAGGAAGAAAAAAAACTGCATTACTGCGGAATGCGCCAACCCCCTGCCGGGCAGGGGGAAAAACATCGACAAAGGTTTGTCCAACAGGTCGGGAAGCACCGCTCCAAACAGCAGAAGCCCGGTAAAAGATATGAAAGGCGCCCTTTTCTCTATAATCTTCCCGGCGGCGTATGTGACTGAAATGTGTCCAAATATCATCGTAATATCAATGATAATACCTATCCGACTCTTTAAAACCGATAAAATCATTTGTTTTCCCGGGACTGGATGAGAAGCTGACTATAATATAGAATCAGTGAACGCCTCTTCCGGCCCTGATGCCGGAACAGGGATAACGCAGACCTCAAATGACAAACCGGCTGGGATAGATGAATATGGACAGTAAGAACCGTGTCCTTGTAGTTGACGACGATGAAGATATGCGGGCCGCCC
>JAOUMJ010000053.1 GCA_029881495.1 Nitrospinota bacterium
CGGAGTGGATTAACGGCTTCTGATCAACATCGGCTATCTCACCGCTGGAAGCTATCTCCAGCTCTTTTACACCCTCATCGGTAATCTGCGCAAGCAGGCTTCCCATCTTCTCGGCGAGCGTAAGATATGGCTGTACCCTTTTCAGAGTTTCAGGATCAACAGCCGGAACGTTTACCGCGTTTAGGATCGCGCCTGTTTCAGCGTACGCAACCATCTGTCTAGCCGCCGCGAGGGCGACATTCTCCTGCGCCTCTTCGGTACTGGCTCCAAGATGCGGAGTGCAGATAACATTTGGATTCGTAACAAGCCTGCTACCCTTATCGGGCGGCTCTACTTCAAAAACGTCGAGCGCGGCGCCTGCTACTTTGCCGGATTCGAGAGCAACACAAAGCGCTTCCTCATCGATGATCCCGCCTCGCGCGCAGTTCACTACGCGCACACCATTTTTCATTTTGCCAAACTCGGAAGTTGAGATCATATGTTTGGTCTTTTCAGTTAAAGGAGTATGTACCGAAATAAAATCGGACTCTTTCCAGACATCTTCCAGCTCAACCAGCTCCACGCCAAGCTCTTCGGCTTTCTCTTTGCTAATGAACGGATCAAACGCGATACACCGCATCTTGAAACCGAGAGCGCAACTGACAACAACAGAACCGACGCGACCAAGACCGACAAGACCAAGTGTCTTCCCCATCAGCTCAACGCCTATCAGCTTCCTGTTCCATTCGCCGTTCTTTATACCTGCTGTACCCTGCGGAATGTTCCTCGCAAGCGACAGCAAAAGACCGAAGGTGTGTTCGCCCGTGGTGACCGTGTTGCCGCCCGGTGTATTTTCAACTGCGATACCTTTTTTTGACGCATGAGGTATATCGACATTGTCGACACCGGCTCCCGCCCTGGCGATAACCTTGAGATTTGTAGCGGCATCAAGAATGTCCGCCTTTAGTTTCGTCGCGCTCCTTATTACAATACCGTCGTAGGCAGAAATTATTTTTTTCAACTCATCCGGCTTGAGGCCGACTTTTACGTCGACATCTATAGAACTTGAAGCGCGAAGGATGCTTAGCCCCGCCTCGGAAAGATCATCACTTACTAGAACTTTAAATTTATCAGCCATCACTAAACCTCAAATGAGTTCATAAGAACTTCCTGTACCGCGGCAACTCCGCTGCCCATCTCGACCTTTGCACCAAAACGGGCAAGGGCCATTTCAATTGAAGAAAGAGCTATAACAATATCGAACTCGCCAATGTATCCGAGCTGAGCAATTCGTATTATTTTTCCTTTCCACTGATCCTGCCCGCCGGCAAAGGTAATTCCTACTTTGTCCCTCAAAACTTTTACAAGCTTGTTACCATCGACACCTTCAGGAAGAAACACTCCGGTCATCGCTTCCGACGGAGAATCCGTAACCATCTTCAGACCGAGCGCCGCCGTTCCTGCCTGCGCCGCTTTCGCCAGCAACGCTGTTCTTTTGTACCAGTTATCAAGCCCTATTTCGTCAAGCATGTTTAGAACTTCCCTTAGGCCATTGATAAGCGAAACAGCTGGAGTGTACGCGGTCGTCTTATCTGCCAGATTTTTTCGCTCCTTTTTAAGGTCGAAATAGAACTTGTTGTTCTTCGCGCCATCAACCTTTTTCCACGCCTTTTCACTTAGCGCGATGAACGCAAGACCTGGCGGAAGCATAAATGCTTTTTGTGAACCTGATATCAAGATATCAATACCCCACTCATCCATAGGTATATCAAACACGCCTACCCCTGTTATTCCATCAACAACCAGGAGGACGTCGCTATTTTTTGTAATCTGGGCAATCTCCTTAATCGGGTATTTGACCGTGGTAGAAGATTCTGTCGCCTGCATCAGAACACCTTTTATCGCCGAATCCTTATCAAGCGCCGCCTTTATTGCCGCAGGGTCAACCGCGTTGCCCCACTCGACATTCATCCATTCGACTTTTAAACCGTATGCTTCCGCAATCTTCCCCCAGCGTTCGCCGAACTTTCCGCCATTCACAACCAGAACCTTCTCTCCGACAGAAAATGAGTTCGTAACGGAGGCCTCCATTGCGCCTGTGCCGGAAGAGGAGAGTATTAATACATCCTGTTTCGTATTGAAAACCTTCTTCAAACGCTCGGCAGTATCGGCGAAAACAGCCGAAAACTGGGGCGTTCTGTGGTGAATAATCGGCTGAGCCATCGCGAGCAATACCCTTTCAGGGACAGGTGTCGGACCCGGTGAAAGAAGGTAACTTTTCAACATTATCTAGTCTCTCCTACGCAGTAAATATTAGTAAATCAGTTGTCTTGTACCGTCAAATTGAAAGTAATCATCCGCTAACCGGAAACGACGAATTATAGGCAAATTTTCGGCAATTTGCCAGTAAATCAGGTTAAAAATGAATTCATCCTGAACGCTGAGACAGATACCATTTACGGAGATTTGTTTTGAACCATATTTTCATTCCGATACCTGCGAGATATTGCCTGCAATGACAATTCCATAGCATTCTGGAATGCAAAAAATAAAACCATTTTGTCAATCGCCTCAAGGGGATTAGAATTTAACCTGATGACTAATAAATATAAACTGTTTGACCTCCTGAAAGTATCGATAGGCCTCTGCTGTGTCTCGCTACTTGCCATATCAGTAAGGCCAATAATCGCCGACGCGCGAATGACCCTTACAATAAAACAGGAACGTCTACTCGGACTGCCAAACAGCTTCATGGTGTACGTCCCTGATTTTCCGCAAAACGGAAAACTTACCCCTTACAGAGTAAAGGAAGACGCAGAAAAAACCTTGAGCAGAGGGGGGATCAGTCTGGTAGAAAACTATAAAAAAGGCCCGCTGGCAAAGATCATCCTAAACGTCGTTCCCGATTCACAAACCGACAAAATAACAGGCACCGACTACCTCATTGACATAAACGTCTACAACCTCTCCACCATTGCCACGGAATACGACCTTCGCGAAGGGACCGTCTGGAAGATAGGCTCCTACAAGGAGACGCTATCGAGAACATATCCAAGAGCTGTACAAAAAAGGATAAGAGTGCTCCTTGAATATTTCATGGAAGATTATTTCGCCGCCAATCCATATCTGAAAAAGCCTGTTAAGGAAGAAGAGCATCAATTGCGAAAAAAAGGTGACTCGTTAATCAAGCGCGGCGGCCCCTGAAACCACCCAAAGCCTGTATTCATTCCGTTTTGATATCACACTTAATAAAATTCCGTTCATCAACGGAGGCATTGATTACTTTTTCCATTTAGGGATAATAGAGAATGTAAATAACTGCGGAGATGATAATATCATCCGCTGATTTAAGTAATCAGGGGTGCTCTCCTTGAGCTGAGATCCCGATAGCTTTCGGGAAACCCTTAGAACTTGAACTGGGTAATTCTAGCGAAAGGAGATTTTATGTTAATCCGGCAAAAGCGCGCCAAATGCGCCGAAAAACTAACAGCCTGCGCCACAAAAGGGAGACACCAAAGATGCTTGAGATAGCAGGTAAAAAATTCAATTCGCGGCTCCTTATGGGAACGGGTAAGTTTTCATCCAACGATGTGATGCACGACGCGATTATTGCCTCCGAATCCGAGATCGCCACCGTTGCCATTCGGCGGGTTGAACTAAACTCCAAAACAAAAGGTATTGTCGACTACATCCCAAAAGGTATCAATCTTTTGCCAAACACATCGGGCGCGCGGAATGCCGACGAAGCCATACGAATAGCGAGGCTTTGCAAAATGGCCGCTGGAACGAACTGGGTGAAACTCGAAGTAATTTCCGATCCGGTTTACCTGCTCCCCGACCCGATCGAAACCTTAAAAGCGGCGGAACAACTCGTGAAAGAAGAGTTTGTAGTTCTACCGTATATCAACGCCGACCCGATGCTAGCAAAGCATCTTGAAGAGGCTGGATGCGCGACCGTTATGCCTCTCGGTTCCCCTATCGGGACCAACAAGGGACTTAAAACTGTCGAGATGATAAAAATAATTATCGACATCTGCAAAATACCGGTTGTTGTCGATGCAGGGATCGGCAAACCTTCCGACGCCGCCTACGCGCTGGAGCTTGGCGCGGACGCCGTTCTTGTAAACACTGCCATCGCCGTCGCAAAAAATCCTGTCGAAATGGCGAAGGCGTTCAAGATGGCGGTCACTGCGGGAAGAATGGCATACGAATCCGGACTTGGTGACGAAAAGGATAAGGGGGAAGCGTCCAGCCCACTGAC
>JAOUMJ010000054.1 GCA_029881495.1 Nitrospinota bacterium
GACCGAACTGGAAAAGATACTCTCGTCGCTCTCCGTTGATGAGGGGAGGAGCTGGAGAATTATCGCTCTCGCTTCAATGTTTGGGAGTGGTGATGTGCTGGATAAGGCAGATGAGATTGCCGTGACGGACGCTTCAAAGGAAGCGTTAAAAAATCTAAAAAGTATTTATGCCAAGCTGGAGGACGCCGGTCTCTCCGAATTGGTGACTATCGATCTTGGCGAGATGAGGGGCTTTGGCTACTACACAGGTGTAAATATTGAGGTCTTCTCCCCGTCCGGCATCTCCGTCGGCCAGGGTGGGCGCTATGATAATCTCGTAAAGAGATTCGGAGCCGACCTACCCGCTGTCGGCTTTGCTTTTGATATAGACTCCCTCATTGAGGCTTCCCGTGTTGAATCGCTTCTCCCTGTGTGGCGCGGTTCGGATGTTCTTATGCTTGCGACGGGTGATGACGCGGAGGACGCGGCTTTTGATCTAAGGGAGGCAGGAGCGATGGTGACAGTTCCGCTGAAACCTATGACAGAAGACGAAGGAAAAGAGTATGCCGAAAAGATGAATATTTCAAATATTCTATTTCCGGGTAAAGGTAAGGGTGAGTTTAAGGTGCTTGATGTAAAAGGCGGCAAAGCGCATAATCTGGCAGGGAACAAGTTGGTTGATTTTCTTGTAACCGCTAATAATGAGGATTGATTAAATGACTGTAGCCGTACTGGTAGGAATGCAATGGGGCGATGAAGGCAAAGGTAAAATTGTTGATCTTCTGAGCGAAGATATGGATGTGATAGCCCGCTATCAAGGGGGCGCGAACGCGGGACACACCGTTGTTATAAACGGCGAACAATTTATTCTTCATCTGGTACCGTCCGGCATATTGAGAGAGAACAAGGTCTGCGTCATAGGACCGGGAGTCGTCGTCGACCCTACAGCGCTCCTCGATGAGATAGAGGAACTGGAGAACGCCGGTATTGATGTTAAAGGGAGGCTACTGATCTCTCCGCGAGCTCACTGCATACTGCCGGTTAATAAAGAGGTCGACCGCGCGAACGACAGCAGAAAATCACAGAAAAAAATTGGGACGACCGGCAAAGGCATCGGGCCGACCTACTCGGATAAATCGAACCGTATAGGTATACCTCTCCACTATTTCTTTGACAGGGAGAGATTGGAATCCGCTGTCGCCGCGTTGATCGAGCGAAAAAATGTAATCATCGAACATCAGCTTGGCGGGAACACAACTACTCAAAAAGAGGTAGTCGATTATATTATGGAAGTCGCGCCGAGGATAAAGCCGTATGTCGGTGACACAAAGCAGATACTTTGGGACGCGATAGCCTCCGGCAAGGAGATCCTCTGCGAGGGGGCGCAAGGTACTATGCTCGATATAGATCACGGCACATACCCGTTTGTTACCTCGTCCAATACTGTTTCTGGCGGAGCGTGTACCGGGCTTGGAATTCCACCGAAAAACATAAACCGTATTATCGGAATTGTTAAGGCATATACAACTCGCGTTGGCGAAGGGCCGTTCCCGACTGAATTGAAAGATGAGACCGGCGCGCTTCTTCAGGGTGAGGGAGCAGAGTTTGGAGCGACCACGGGACGCCCAAGGCGTTGCGGATGGTTCGATGCCGTCGTAGCTCGATATGCCGTAGATGTGAACGGGATTGATGAGATAGTTCTTACGAAACTTGACGTGCTGGACAAGCTTGAAAAGATAAAGGTTTGCGTTGCTTATGAAGTTGACGGCAAGAGACTGGACAGATTGACCGATAATGTTGCGGTTCTTGAACACGCCAAACCGATATACGAAGAGATGGACGGCTGGAACTCGAAGATAGCAGGAGCTACTGACTATAGCGAGTTGCCGGAAAAAGCAAAGAAGTACATCGACTTTCTGGAAAAGATCTCGGGCGCGAAGATAAAAATAGTTTCTACCGGTCCGGACAGGAACGCAACTATCATACGATAAGGCGTTTAGCCGCGTATTTTCCTGCGTGTCTGTCTTTTCATTATCGCGAGTTGGTATCCCTCCTGAAGTTTTGTATTAAACTGAAAGGATATGAAAAGATATGCTGATATTTTTATGCGCCTCATGTCGGCGCAGGATTTATTTAATTTTTGAAAGGTAAAGATGTTTGCTGATTCTCACGCGCACCTTAATCATAAGGATTACGAAGGCGATATTGAAATAGTCGCAGACAGACTCAATAGGGAAAACTTTCTGGTTCTCAATGTCGCCTATGATCTTGAATCGGGGGAGAAGGCGATAAGCCTGGCGCATCAATACGGTTTCATGAAGGCTTCGGTAGGAGTTCATCCGCATGACGCGGAGAGCGTAACGGAAGCGGATTTAAAAAAATTAAGAGAGCTTGCGAAGGATCGAAATGTTGTTGCCATAGGTGAAACCGGGCTCGACTATTTTCGAAACAAATCACCGAGGGATTCGCAGGAAAAGATTCTTATAGAACATCTGAAAGTTGCAAACGAGAATGGCAAGCCGGTAATTATTCATTGCAGGGATGCTTTCGAAGAGATCGTTCCGATACTTAAAGAACATTTCAATCCTGAATATGGCGGGGTACTGCACTGCTTCTCGGAAGGGGCCGACGAAGCGAAGCGGGGTGAAGACCTCGGATTTTACATATCGTTTGCCGGGAACGTAACCTATAAAAAAGCTGACAAGCTTAGGGAAGCGGCGGCGGTTGTCACCCCGGAACGTCTTCTAATAGAAACCGACGCGCCGTATCTCGCTCCGCAGTCACAGCGCGGCAAGAGGAACGAGCCTCTATTTTTAAAAGAGACTGCAAAGTTTCTTGCCGAATTGCGCGGTGTGACCGTTAGTGATATCGCCAGGTTAACGAACACCAATTACAGAAAGCTATTCCTCGGTGTAGACAAGCCTGACAAGGCGGAGATTGTTTATTGGATAAGGGATTCACTCTATGTAAATGTCACGCGCGGATGCACGAACAATTGCACATTCTGTAACCGGGAAGAGGCTCCTTTGGTGCAGGGGCATTTTCTCGGTCTTGATAAAGATCCTGAATTTGATGAGATAATAAATTCAATAGGGGATTCAAGGCCGTCCGAGCTTGTGTTTTGCGGATTTGGGGAACCGACCATGAGGCTTGAGCTGGTAAAGAAAGTTGCGTCATGGGCAAAGGGGAAAAATCTTAAAACGAGGCTAAATACGAATGGTCATGGTAACCTCATACATGGCAGGGATATTGTGCCGGAGCTTGCCGGGCTTATAGACGTTGCATCGATCTCCTTGAACGCGCATGACAGTGAGACATATAACAGGTTATGCAAGCCGACAATTCCCGAAGGTTGTTTTGAGGCGGTTTTAGATTTTATTGGAAGATGCAAAAATATTTTGCCGGATACAGTAGCGACAGCTATCGGATTGCCGGAACCAAACAGGGAAGGATTTGATTTGGAAAAAACCAGAAAACTCGCCGAAGAGCTTGGCGTAAGGTTTCGAGTCCGCCCCTTCAATATGGTCGGGCAAGGTTGATGATATTAAAATCGCGGGTATCCAGATGAAGTATTTCATTTCAGCCGCCGAGGAATCGGGGGAAATCTACGGCGCGCGCATCGTAAAGGAACTCAAGGCGATCGATACCGACGCGGAGTTCGAGGGGGTCGGTGGCGACAGGATGAAGGCCGCAGGAGTAAAACTTCTGTATCACTCAAAGGATCTCGCTGCGATAGGCCTTATAGATATCCTTAAAAAGATATTTTTCTTTAAAAAGGTATTGGGCGAGATAGGTAATAGATTGAAGTCGCACCGCTATGACGCGGTGATAATCATTGATGCGCCTGAACTTAATTTCCGTATCGGTAAAATGGCTCACAAGGCAGGTATTCCGGTTTTCTATTATGTATGTCCGCAACTTTGGGCATGGCGCAGTTACCGGGTCAACTCTGTAAAGAAGTGGGTCGATACGATGCTG
>JAOUMJ010000055.1 GCA_029881495.1 Nitrospinota bacterium
AGGCGCAGCGGTGATGGCGCTTTGCGCGGGTGAAGAGATACCGGAATCGGCCGAAAAACGTTTTCAATTCGCGAAGATACTTCTCGACCGCGCGCTGGCGCTTGGCATGAGGAGAGAAGATATTGTCTTCGATTGTCTGGCGGTTGTAGCTTCCGCAATGCAGGAGGGCGCGCGGGAGACCCTCGTTCTTGTTAAGAGGATACGGGAAGAGCTTGGCTGTTCCACAACGCTTGGCATTTCCAATACGTCGTTCGGCTTGCCGGACAGACCGTCGATTAATAACCACTACCTCGCAATGGCGATGGGTGAGGGGCTGGATGCCGCGATTGTAAATCCATACTCGGCGGGGATGCACAAGGCTGTCGCTTCAGCTTCCATATTTACAGGAAGAGACGAAGGGTGCAAAAGCTATATCGAATTTGCCACCCATTATGAATCAGGGGACGGAACTGACGAGCTAAGAAAAATTTCCGGCTCGGAAGAGGAAGTTGCGCCGAAAAAGAAGATGACCACAAGGGAAGAGGTTTTTTCCGCAGTCCTTGAAGGGGAGAAGGATTCTATCCACGCTCTTATCAATAGGGCGCTTGAAGAGAAGATACCTGCACTTGAACTATTTATGGATATCATGACCCCGGCTATAAGAAAGCTGGGTGACCTTTTTGGCGAGAAAAAGAAATTCATTCCGCACCTTGTCGCTTCCGCAGATACTATGAAGAAGGGTATGTCGATACTCACGCCGATACTCCTCTCCGGCGGGACGGTTGAGAAGAAAGGCACGATTATCTTTGCAACGGTAAAAGGTGACGTGCATGATATAGGGAAGAACGTATGCTGCATAATGCTGGAAAATTTCGGCTGGAAGGTTGTCGACCTCGGGCGCTCGGTGCCGATGGAGGAAATCTTTGAGGCGGCGGAAACACATAAGGCCGACATACTTGCACTGTCGGCGCTCATGACGACGACGATGATAAGGATGCCGGAAATAATAGATGAAGTTAAAAAACGTAACCTCCCTTACAAGGTTATGGTAGGGGGCGCGGTTGTCACGAAGTCGTTCGCTGACGAGATAGGGGCGGACGGATATGGCAAGGATGTTGGCGGTGTGGCAGAGCTCGCGGAGAGCCTTCTTGTGAAATGAAAAGCATGAAGTTTTTTCCGATAGCTGTTTTATCGGTTATGTTTTTTGCGTGCGCCGATTTTTCCGCGTACAGGTACTATCATGTTTACTCAATGGTTGAGCCTTCAAATAATTATGCGGGGATGCACGAGGATTCCAATCTCGCGTTCCGGTTTGATATCTCGGAGAAAAAGATCAAGGCATTCATTACGAACAAGTCAGGCTCGGATGTGAAACTGAAATGGTCCAGCGTGAAGTATGTCGACTACAAGGGGATGTCACACAAGATTGCCAACAATGAAGTTCTCTTTACAAGCAGAATGGATAAGGCGAAGGATACTCTCCTTACTGCCGGAACAACGGAAGAGAATGTTATCGTCCCTATCGAAAATGTGGAGAAACTGGATGAGCAGTGGACCTGGTCGATAGTTCCTTTCTTTGACCAGGAGACAGACGCGGCTCTGCTTAATAAGGATAAAACCTTCGCGGTAGTTTTTCCTGTATCTTTGGCAGGAGAGGAAAAGACCTACCGGTTTGAATTCAAGGTCGCCGAAGTAATCCCCCACCGTTACCACAACCCGCGATAGCCAAACGCCCGACATCCTGGAGAGTTGGCATTACGGATAGTCGAAGGGAAGATAACAGAAGGGAGAAAAGTAGTTGTTACTTCAAAGGATGGAACTATCCGGTTTGAAGAGGGGGTAGCCACCCCGGCATACGTCTAGGCAGTCATACGGATATGCTCGACCTTCATGCAGCGGTTTTGCACTACTTCAATTCCGGCTGAAGATACTATTTTGCTCGCTTCGTTATTCACTACGCCGATCTGAAACCAGACCGCTTTTGGTTTATTTGCCATACCAACGATATCGTTTGCCAGCGCCGGGAGAGTAGACGGTTTTCTGAACACATCAATTACATCTACCTCGAATGGGATTTCGGCGAGTGAGTGGTAGCACCTTTCACCAAGAATTTCATCGGCTGTCGGATTTACCGGGACAATTCTATATCCATGCTTCTGCATGTAAGCGGCAACCATATGGCTGTCCCTCTCCTGTTTTTTGGAGATGCCGACGATGGCAATGGTTTTGTAGGAGGTGATAACCTTCTTTATCAGTTCCGGATCGTTTGGGTGGTCGGGGAATTCACAGCTCTCGGACTCTTCATCACTCATCATTTCTTTTTTCCTATTCAGTTAATTTCTGTTTTAATCCAGCTCGCTGATTTTTTTATTCAGCTCCGCAGCAAGATTTTCGGGGGGCGGTATTTCATCACTTCTCTTGAAGATCTCCAGTGTCTTCCTCAATGATTTTAAAACCATAAGGCATGGCGGACAGTTTTGAAAATGGTTTTCCAGCCTTTTTTGCGTGCTGTCATCGAGTTCTTTATCAACGTAATCGGACATTTTGCCGAGTAGCTCAACGCATTCCCCTTTTTCATGGCTATGCCCTTTGCAACCGTTTTCGGTATCTGTCGTCATCTCACCCTTTCATTCAGAAACCAGCCGGGACCAAGAGCGATAAATGATATAGCCTACTGGCTGTTCGTAATCGCTTCCAGAATGTCCTTTATCTGTAGTTTCCTTATTTTAATCTCGTGTACCCGTTTATGGTCATCTTCGGTCATCGATTTCAGCTTATTCAGTTTTTCCGTCTCTCCTTTTAGATACAGATATTCGTCATAAAGTTCCCGAAAATCTTCATTATCCTTGTAAAGAGAATCAAATGCTGGATTTTGCTGAATTGAAGTTAACATTTTCTAGCCCTCCAAAGTTAATGGGTAGTTTTTGATTGAACCGCGGTGCATGTAATTTGGTTTGATACGATATATGTCGCTCTGTACATTTGCCAATGCCATTTTCTCTGCAAGTAAACCGACCCCCGCCGATGTGGAAAAGCAAAAATTGCTTTCCATAATGCCAACGCCAGAGAGGCTTAATTGTTCCCTGTAAACCTCAGCCCCGTCACCCAGGGTGAGTGTGTTGGCCTCCGCTTCCTTTGCAATTTCACTGATTTCCGCTACGCGATCAGGCGAAAGACGTTCCAGCTCTCTCCCGTTTTTTTTAAATGAAGCGAAGTAGGCGTTCTCCTGTCCCGCATCCAGCATTGGAATGATCGTCCCGGGGCCGGAATGGCAGGAGGAGAGAGCTATAGCCTCGAGCGTGCTAACTCCATAAACCGGAATGCTTCGTGAAAGACATATCCCGCTCAAGGTAGCGAGGCCGATACGTATACCGGTAAACGAGCCTGGTCCAACAGCGATACCGAATCCGTCAATATCCTGAATTTCACCATGATTGCGTGAAAGAAGTTTGTCTATCATTACCAGAAGTGTACGGGAAAACGACTCTGGCGAGCTGGATTCTTCCTGATCCACAACTTCATCATTCGCAACAAGAGCGACGCTCCCCTGACGAGTGGATGTATTAACTCCTACTATTATCATCCTGCCTTATTCTAGC
>JAOUMJ010000056.1 GCA_029881495.1 Nitrospinota bacterium
CAGGGCGCCTGCCGGCGTATTTTATTTTCATTTCCGAGGAGCTTACTTTGGATATCATATCGAGTATCTCTTTTACTGTTGTTCCTCTTTCAGTACCGAGGTTGAAAATATCGAAGCCGTTACCTTTGTTTATATGATCAATTGCCTTTATATGCGCCTCTACAATGTCTTCAATATGAATGTAGTCCCTTATGCACGTTCCATCTCTTGTCTCATAGTCAGTTCCATAGACGATGGTTTCACGCCCGTTTTTCAGGTTGTCGAGGGCTATCTGTATGAGGTTCTGCTTTACGCGCTGACTTTCACCCATAGAGCCGTCGATGGCTGCACCTGCCGCATTGAAATACCGCAAGCTCACGCTTCTCAAGCCAAAAGCGGAGTGGTAGTCCTTTAGTATCAATTCAAGCATCCTTTTCGATAGGCCGTAAGGGCTTATAGAATCCGTAGGATGTTTTTCGTCAATGGGGAGGTATTTGGGGATCCCGTATGTTGCGGAAGAAGAGGAAAAAATGAACAGGTTGCAACCATGTTTTCTCATGACGTCCAAGAGAACCAGAGGTTTGGCGACATTGTTGCGGTAGTAGTTGTCGGGCTGTGCAAGTGATTCTGGCACGCTAAGTTTCGCTGCGAAATGCATTACAAGTTCTATCTTTTCCTTGTTAAATATCCTTTTGAGAATATTTTCATCTCCCAGATCGCCATGGTAAAAAGTTATTGAATCATGAACAGAGGCCCGGTTGCCTGTAGAGAGATCGTCAAGGACTATCGGAGTATGTCCGACATCCTTAAGGCGTCTGGTCATTAGAGAGCCGATGTAACCGGCTCCTCCAACAACAAGAATATTCACTACAGCCGCCAGTATAAAAAATTCGGCATGTCCGATGCGTTATAGACTGATTTTACGTCCATAAAGACAGGCTTTTTGCCGATGTTGCACAAGTTTAGGAAAAATTCCTCTTTTTGGTTCACATACTGATCGTGGCGGACGGCTAGTACGATTGCATCAAGGTTCTTCAGGTCTTTGATATCGGTTGTCTGAATACCGTATTCAGCTTTCATCTCCTGCGGTGAGGCCCATGGATCAGAAACGAATACATTTATGCGGTGCTCTTTCATTAATTTAACTATATCCACGACCCGTGTGTTTCTGATATCACGGATGTTCTCCTTAAACGTGAATCCCAAAATCCCGACGTTTGCGCCGTTGATATCGCGTCCGCTTTCTATTAGCAGTTTCAGGAGCTTGCCGGAGATGAAATTTCCCACACTTTCATTGATCCGCCTGCTAGAGAGTATGACTTCCGGTATGTATCCAAGCGACTCAGCGCAATGCGCGAGGTAATAGGGGTCGACTCCTATACAGTGTCCTCCAACAAGTCCAGGGCGGTAAGAATGGAAATTCCATTTTGTGGATGCGGCGTCAATCACCTCATTTGTATTAATATCCAGACGATCAAAGATTAATGCAAGTTCGTTAACAAGGGCGATGTTCAGGTCCCTCTGTATGTTCTCTATAACCTTGGCGGCTTCGGCGGTCTTTATATTTGAGGCCGAAAAGGTTTTGGTTACTTTGCCGAAAATATACTCAAGTATAGATAAGGTTTCTTGGTCCTCAGCGGCCACGATTTTTGTGGTGTTTTCAATAGTATGCTCCTTGTCGCCAGGATTAATGCGCTCTGGGGAATACCCTACTTTATAATCGGTACCGCGTTTCAGCCCAAACTCACCCTCAAGGATATTTGAAGAGACAAGTTCGGTAGCGCCTGGATAGACAGTTGATTCAACGGTAATCAAGGCTGGCTTATGTATATTCTTCCCAACGATTCTCATCGCGGATTCAAGCGGGCCTAGGTCGGGAGCTTTGAAGTTTGTAACCGGCGTTGGAACAGCGATGATTACGATGGGGCAATCCGCAAGAAGTTTCTGGTCAGTTGTGAAGCTGACGTTCTTGTTGTTAAGGAGGTCGGTACATTCTCCTGTGTGATCGACACCGCGATTAAGGTCGGCTATTCGTTTCTCGTTGATATCAAAACCGGTGATCTTAAAATATTTGCCAAGCGCCATGGCAATCGGGAGACCCACGTATCCAAGTCCTACTATTGCGATAGGTTTTTTCTTTGTCTTAACTGCTTCCAGATTTTCAGTAAAGTTCATAACTGTCAGTGTAAAAAGTATATGTCCGATCCAGATATACGTTCATTAAGTTGTATCCACTGCTATCGCAATAAATATTTTAGTGACAAATTATATTTCAATTGACAGAATATATAAAGGGAAAAATATGTACAAAGGAGGATACAATACGCTCTGAATGGTTAAAGAAGTAAGCTTTTCTGGCCACCTTTGTTAATCAACCGGATTAATTTTGTTCTGTCTTTTTGAATAGAACTGGAGTTTAATTTTGCCCTTAAGGAATATACTTTTGTTGTCGATATCCATGTATGGCAGGTATGAAAAGCTTGATATGTGAGGCTCCTATGACCGAAAAAAGAGTTGTAGAGTTCTTCAAACACAACCTGGATGATGATTCCATCATGGAGTTCCAGAAAGTGGCCAAAGGGATGTTCATCACGACAGGACCCAAGACGGCACTTTTTGAAAATAAGTTCGCTGAATACTTGGGTGTGAAACATGCTGTTGGAATGATGAGCTGTACCCACGCCCTTCACCTGGCATACTGTTCGCTGGGATTATCGTCTGGTGATGAGGTAATAGTTCCGGCATTTACATTTGCAGCTTCAGCCTCTGCGGTTATGCATGCCGGCGGAACCCCGGTATTCGTGGATGTCGATCCTGATACAGGCATAATTGACCATTTGAAGATAGAGGCTGCGATTACCACAAGAACAAAGGCGATATGTCCGGTACATCTTTACGGTGTCATGGCGCCAATGGAGGAGATATCAAGGATCGCCAAAAAGCATAGCTTAAAGGTAATCGAGGACGGGGCTCACTGCATTGAAGGTTCGATCAACGGTTACAAGCCGGGAACCTTATCGGATGCAGCGGCATTTAGCTTTTACGCGACAAAGAATATTACTTGCGGCGAAGGTGGTGCATTGGCAACCAATAACAGCGAAATAGCCGAAAAGGTGAAAAGGTTACGAAATCACGGTATGACTAAAAATGCGATAGACAGGTTCTCCTCGGATATCACCTATTACGACATCCAAGAGGTAGGGTACAAGTCGAACATGAATGACCTGCAGGCGGCATTGTTATTGCCCCAGTTGGCAAATATCGAGGAAAAACGTGACAGAAGGCAGACTATCGTTGACAGGTACAACGAAGGTTTGAAGGATGTTGCAGGAATAAAGACCCCTGTGATACCAACAGGCGTGAAAAGCGCCCTGCATCTTTACACGATAAGGATCCACATGCCAGAGATGAGAACAGAGTTCCTGCGGATGATGAGGGAAGAAGGGGTTAACTGTTCAGTTAATTACAGGCCGTTGCTGGATCTCTCGCTTTTCAAGGAAAAAATGAAGATTGATTCTGCCAAATTTCCGAATGCCAAAAATATTGGTGATACAACGGTCACATTGCCTTTATATCCGTCAC
>JAOUMJ010000057.1 GCA_029881495.1 Nitrospinota bacterium
CCAAGTGGGGCTCCCGCTGTTACATGAGCATGGACCGATTGAAGGAAATGGGGAAGACTGCAAAAGCAGGTTAACACCGGATGAGAGGCTGCCGGAATAAAAGTGCGAAAGATATTTGACACTACCCGCCTTGGTGATAAGGGCCGCGACTCCTGCTGAATTGTGCGCGCCGGGCTGGCCGCTCATTCCATCACTGGTGACTCCTGCGGCCCGCGGAGCTGTTGATGACGGGGAATTGCCCGGCATTTCCTTCCGCACTTCCTCCTTGCGCCTTTCAACCGCCGCAAAGAGTGAATCTTCCGGTTTCATGGACTTACATTTCGACCGGCTTTACGAGGAAGACGGCTCCGTCATCATTGCCCTGGCGCACTATTTCAAGCAGAACGGGGATATGTGTAGCGACCCTGATATGCAACTCCGCGTCTATCCAGAACACCGCATGGCCGAGGCGTTGACCTTCCAGCAGGCTAATCCACCGGTGTATCAGGAAGTTTATCCTGCCCCCGGCAAGGTCAATCCACGTCTCAAAAAGAAGCTGAACAGCTTTCTTTCAACCTGGCTTCGCAACTGCGTCAGTCAGGGCCATCGCTTCACCTCTTCAGTGGAGGGGTGAGCCATGGATAGAGTATGGATTTTAATCATAGACAACAACCACGGCCCTGATGTTAGCGTCCACGTCTCTCATGAGTGTGCTATGCAATCTCTGTATAAGTATTGCTATGATGAATGGGATGATGGCCTTGACGAACAATATGGGACGCTGAAAGAGTTGAGCCGAGGCGAAACTATTGATGCATATTTCGATGCGTGGAACGTATCCCTTAATTGGGAATGGTATCTTCTGGGAGAACGGGATATTAAAAATATTTAGATAACTTGGAGAAATCCTACATTGGTTTATCGTAGGGCCAGATATCAAGAGCATTTTGAGAGAGAAAAGATGATCTTTCACTTACCTTCTCTTCGTCCCAAATGGATGACTGCAAAAAATCGGGAGTATCAAATATTTTGATTCCCTTACTGTATTCATCCAGTCCTTTCTTTCCGTTATTTCCCCTCTTCTTTGATTTCCAGCTTTGATCCCGGATAGAGCTATTCAACGAAGACGTAATGATAGTAAGATTTCCCAGCTTTAAAAGTAATTGATCCCGTTTCCTTGCTGCCTCTTCATCTAGGCCATTATCCCAGTTATTACGCCATTTTTTGGGCATGATGTGTTCGAGACTGTAATGATCCAGTCCAAGAACAGCAGTGGATTCCTTTTGCTGATCCCGCATGGAGATTTCTAATAGATACAGAATTGTCTTGGCTTGCTGGTTAGTAAGGTTGCTCTCAGAAAAGCCATTTCCAAATGCCACATCGTCAGGGAGAATATCAGTCTGGTTTTCTGCATTATATATTTTGTCATGCAGTGCCTGATAGGAATTGATCTTGCTCCGCACGAATGAAACAAACAGATTGTTATAATTTTTAGTGGTTTCCTTGCAGATAAAGCGTCTTATCAGGTAGTTTTCCAAAAGCCTAAACATATTTTCCCGCTCTGACAAATCATCCACCTCTTGAAAAATATAGACCAGATAAGGAATTATTGTGGTGGTGTTCAGCCCGAAAATGATTAGGTTTAATCGTTCAATATGGGATTTGCTATCAATCGCCTCGCTCGTTAAATGCGGGATGATATGCCGCTTATATAGATCGGCACTTTCCATCAAACCATTAATAAAATGTTCGTGGCTCTTTGTGCCATGATCCACACCTTTATCCTTAATCAAGACCTTGTAGTTTTTGAATAGACTCTCCAAGTGTGTATATTTGTCTTTGCCCTCACCTTGTAGAAGCAAATAGCTTTGTAAAAGTAGATCGATATTTTCACGCTTTTGCCGACCAGCTGTTATGTCTTGAGACCAGTACGCTCTGTTATCGCTTTCAAAAGCGGTTTTCCATGTTTTATTGTAAAGCCCTTCGTCTTCCCGCCTGAACAGCTCATTTTTTAATAGCTCTGCTGTTGTCAGGGAAACGCCTAAAGAGTTGATGGTATCGAATATTTGTTGTTCATCCTCTTCCCTGCCAAGATCGATTCCCACAAAATAAATTTTGTTCAAAAGTGTATCGAAGCGAATATCTTTCAAGACATCATCTTTATTCCGAAAATATTCATGGCAGGCCAATATACTACTTTCCTTATGATCCTGGCTAAGCTCCTTTGAAAGCTTGTCGTTCACAATGGCTTCAAATATTTCCACGTCATTGTGGTTGTGTTTCAGGAGAACTTCTTTCTTTCTATTTATAAAAATCCGTAGAAAATCATCATATCTGTCCTGGACTCTGCATAGCTCCTTAAAAAAAAGGGTTAGTGTTGTAAGCCGTTGTTGGCCGTCAACAATCACCCTCCAATCTCCAATAGAACCGTCAGAGGGTGTTTCTTTTTGTTTGAGGATGATCGATCCCATGAAATAGTCTTTGTTTTCTTGGGACACAAAAATCATATCGTCGAGAAACCGATCCCAGTTTTCTTCATCCCATACATAACTTCTCTGAAAAAACGGGATTTCCAACACGCGATTGTAATCACATATTTGGCTTATTGTTCTTTTCCCCGCTTCCATTATTTATGATCCTTGTTCTTCTTTGCAGTTGGTTAATCTCCCAATAATAGGCTATTCCGTATGAAAAATTAAGAGGAAAGCACGCCTTGGCTTTTGTATGGCGTTATTCGTTTTAACAACCAACAAAGGAGAAATCAGATGGAAAACAAAAACAACAAACCAGACCTTTACGCCTACATGGTCACAGGCTCAGACAAAAAGCCTTTCTTCACCAAGATCGGCGCGGCATGGAAGAACAAGAAAGGCGGCTACGGAATACGGCTTGAAGCCCACCCGGTCGGTGGCGAGATCGTTCTTTTCCCACCCAGAGAGAAAAACGAAACCGTGGAGACCGAGTAATGCAAACCCGCTTCACCTGGCCGTCCCTCACGGGGCGGCCTTTTGGCATGCCAGCATGCGGGCATGCTGGCCATCTCTTTTACCAACCGCGCCAGGTTTTTATGGTATCCCTTGCCTTGTTAATTTGTTGCATTAGCTCCACATCACCATAGCTCCGATCTGGATGACAATCTTTAACCATTTCCCGAAATTGAATATTTAGTTCTTTCATTCCGAAACTGTTATCTATTGGTAATCCGAGTAACGCTAATGCATTGTCTACCTTGATATCACCGGTCGTCTTTGTATTGGAAGTCGCCTGGCTCCTGCGGTCACTTATT
>JAOUMJ010000058.1 GCA_029881495.1 Nitrospinota bacterium
ATATGCAGGGACCTTGCAGGGAAGGATATAGGACAGACGATTATCGTAAAGGAAGGAGCCATCATCGCCGTGGAAGCGGTCGAGGGTACCGACGAGACGATTGATCGTGGCGGGAGGCTCGCAGGGAGCGGTGTGGTCATGGTCAAGATGAGTAGGCCGAAACAGGATATGAGATACGATATTCCTACGATAGGGATGGAAACGATTAACAGGTTGGCTGATATGAAAGCCGCCGGTCTTGCGTTTGAGGCGGGGCGGGTAGTGATAGTAAATAAGGACGAGGTTATTGAGCGCGCCAACTCTTCCGGCATTGCTCTTGTAGCGGTTTAGTATTTCCGGGAGGCTTTCCTGCCGACTGTATTTTATTTACTGCTTAGAGCGGCGTAGGTTCCTGTAAATGTCGCGGCTACAGTTTCCCCAGAGTATATCTTTGAGGAGAGATTAATTTTTGCTCTTCCATTCCTGGAAAATTTCTCGATCAGTAAATTGATCTCATTAATATCGACAGTGCAAACAGCGCTTATCTCGCCATCTATAGGTTTCATGAAACCGGTTTCGCTTTTCGTAATGACGACAGAGGCTTGAAGATCGTTCTCCTTGATCTTCATCCATAGCAACCCCCAGCCGGATAAAACCATTATGGAATAAATACTCCCGCCGAAAGCTGTCTTTTTGTGATTTATGTTCGGCTCAAGAGGCGCGCATAGTTTTAATGTCGTGCCGTCATAACTTTTCACCCCTATCCCCATGGCCTTTGCCATAGGTATTTCTGCCTGCATTACCTCTTCCAATTCTCTCGAGATCTTTTCGTGTTCAGGTTTCATACTGGAAGTTTATTGGATTTGTACAGTGAAAGGCTAAAACAAAAAAAGACCGGCAATCGCTTGCCGGTCTTCGTTGCGAGATCGTGTGCCTAAAGGGAGACTAGATTTTTCCCTTTTTGGAACTGCTGGATGAATCGGCAGGAATTTCCTTCCCTTTCGATTTCCCTTTTGAATCGGCATCGCCTTTCTCGGACATATCAAGCGGGCAGTTATCACCCATCTCAATTTTGCACTGCTCTTTGCTCATGCCGCCGCAACAGGTCTTTCCGGCTTTTTCCTTCGCGTGGGCCATAAGGGCCGGGCTTGCTACAAGGGAGAGCGCAAGCGCAAAGATTGTTAATGTCAGTAATTTTCGCATCTTTCCTCCTGTTATATCTTGGGTTTAGTACATCGGGATTATATCAGATTTTGAAATTGGCGACATCAAGTGATCCTACAGTATCGCCTCGGCGAAAAGTTTTGCGTCAAACGGCTGGAGGTCGTCAATCTTCTCGCCAATTCCGATATATTTCACCGGGAGTTTAGTCTCGTTAATTATTCTTATTACCGCGCCACCTTTTCCCGTTCCGTCGAGTTTGGTCAGAACAAGGCCGGTAAGGTTGATCTTTGAGTGAAACTCGTTCGCCTGATTGAGCGCGTTCTGTCCAGTAGTGCCATCAAGGACAAGCAGGGTTTCATGCGGGGCGCCTTCAACCTCGCGGCCGATAATGCGGCGCACCTTCGAAAGTTCTTCCATAAGGTTCGTTCGTGTATGAAGCCTTCCAGCGGTATCGACAATTACGACATCCTTTTTTCTCGCGACTGCCGCCTTCATCGCGTCAAATGCAACGGCACTCGGATCGGAATTCGGGAGATGTTTCACGATTTCACAACCGACCCTCCGGCTCCATTCGTCCAGCTGTTCGATTGCCGCCGCGCGAAAAGTATCCCCGGCGGAGAGTAAAACGCTTTTTCCTGACGACTGGTAAATATTAGCCAATTTCCCGATAGTTGTTGTTTTCCCGGCGCCGTTTACCCCTACGACAAGTATTACATGCGGAACCCCGTGATTCTCCATGACAGTTTCCGGCTGTACAAGCGGGCTGCCGGCAAGTTCGCCGATTCTTTCCCTGAGGAACGGCCTGATTTCCTCGACCTCCTTTATCTCCTTGTTTTTCACCGCTTTTTTCAAGTTGTCGATTAGTTGCATGGTGGTTGGCATACCGATATCGGCTGTAATTAATGCCTCTTCCAGCTCCTGGAAAAGTTCCTCATCAATAGATATTCTCCCGGTAGTGGCGTGAGTGATACTGGAGACGAGGCTTTTGCTGGTTTTTCTAAGACCTTCTTTCAGTCGGGCCAAAAGGCCCATTTTTTCTTTTTCCATGGCTTTGCAGTCTAGTCTGTTTTAATCCCGAATAAAACGGGTTAATATTATGCAAACAAAATGGGGCAGACAATAGGCAGTTTATGGCAGTTCAAATTTATCGCCTCGTGCAGGGAGATTAGGTGCAATTATCAAGGTTCATTATTGATGGTATGAGTAATCCACGTTTTTTGGCTTTACTCATTTCCATCTTTCTTTTTCCTTTCGGGGGATCGGTTTCATTTTCGGAGGCTGAAGAGAGCTCTTTCCGGGTCGCGGAAAATATTTCTGTTTCCGGCGCGAAGACCGAGCCTGTCGAATTGAGGAAAAGCGACAAGGCGTTGCCAGGGCCAAAGATATCCGTCAACTCCTCTGCCGCCTCGGATAGCTCTCTAAATGAATCGCGGAAGAGCGGGATTGATTTGAACGGAAAAAAATCAAAAGTGAAGGTCTCTGACAATGGACCCAAGATGTCGCTGAATTTTGAATCAGCGCCTATCCGGGAAGTGATAAAGAATATCTGCGAATTCCTCGGAATGAATTACATAATCGAAGATGACGTTAAAGGTTTTGTGACGATAAGAACCCTCGACCGCATCCCCGCTGCCGGGGCGACCGACCTCCTCGACCAGCTTCTGGTGATAAATAATCTCACGCGGGTAAAGGTGGGGGAGTATTGGCGCTTCTTACCGCTTGCAAAAGCGCTCCTTGAGCCTCTTCCTGTATATCAGGATCCTCCAGCTTCAGAATTTGC
>JAOUMJ010000059.1 GCA_029881495.1 Nitrospinota bacterium
ATGGCGAAATGAAACCCGAAGAGGGTGTTTCGTACATGGTACGGACCGACAGTAACACCATCCTGTTTGATGTAGGCGTCAACACAGCAACAGATATGCCGACGCCGTTGACGATGCAGATGGAGAAGATGGGAATATCATGGGATGATTTTGACACCGTGGTTATATCGCATAACCACCCCGACCAATGGAGGAAACATAGGGCGTTCCGTTTAAACAAGAATCAGGTAGAGCTTGGCGAAGAGAGCTTTTATGTAGGTGAAAGCGCGGCGTATCCTGTGCTGGAACCGACATGGAACGAAAACCCGGTCGCAATCGGAAAAGGTATCGCCACTACCGGCGCTATCCCGAACAGGGATTTCATGATGGGATGGACCGCGGAACAGGCTCTTGTCGTAAACGTTGAGGGAAAAGGACTCGTAGTTATCTCCGGGTGCGGACATCAAACTCTACGCAGAATAGTTGAACGGGCCGAGATGATGTTCGATGCGCCGATGTACGGCATCGTATGCGGATATCATTATCCGGTAACAGACTCAAAATTGCGGATGCTTGCCGTTGAAATGCAAAAATATATGCCTGGGCATAATCACCCGCTTATCAGCATCTCTGACACGGATGTCGAAGAGAATATCGGGTTCTTAAAAGAGAAGGAGCTAAAGCTCGTTGCGATGTCTCCGCATGATTGCTGTGACAACGCCATTGACGAAGCGTTCCGCAACACCTTCCACGAGACTTACAGAAAAGTCGCCGTGGGTGAAAAGATCGTCTGCGAGGCATGACCGGGAGATCGCGTGAACGCACTCCCCATGTCCACAGAAGTTGCGCTCTCTGTCATATCAGTATAGATTGATGCAGACATTTAAAAGATAGGGAGCGCAAATTGATCTACCTGAACAACGCAGCAACGACTCTGCCTAAACCGCCTCAGGTTATACGTGCTATAAGGAACGCACTGGAAGGTATCGGTGCGAATCCCGGCAGAGGGGGCGACCCGCTGGTATATAAAGCCGATAAGCTCATATACTCCGCGCGGATACGCGCCGCCAAATTCTTCGGCCTTCCCGATCCGGCGCGGCTTATATTCACACCCGGTTGCACATACTCGATAAACATCGCTATCAGGGGCGCTCTTAAAAACGGCGACCACGTCATCACAACCGGCAGAATGCACAACGCTATCTCCCGCACAGTTTTCGATAAACGGCTCGGCCTGCAAGTATCTTCGATTGAGTGGGACGGAAAGTCCGGCTTCACGGAAGAGATGTTCAATAAATATCTGACACCCGCCACCAAAGCGATAATCGTAAACCACGGGAGCAACGTAGACGGACTGCTCCTCCCTATGGAAGCTATCGGCAAGATCGCAAAACAGCTCGGCCTGTTATTGATAGTCGATACAGCGCAGACCGCGGGCGTCATCCCAATCGATATGGAGAGATCAGGAATCGGCATACTCTGCGCGTCGGGACACAAAGGGCTGTACGGCCCGGCAGGTATCGGCATACTCGCGGTCGCCCCCGACGTCGATATCGAACCTCTTGTCTCGGGCGGAACAGGGAGCTTCAGCGAAGATATGGATATGCCGGAAACATATCCCGACCGCTTCGAGCCCGGCTCGCCGAACTTTTCAGGGATCGCAGGCCTTGACGCGGGGATTGCGTTCATCGAGAAAACTGGGATAGAAAAGATATTCCGGCACAAGATGAAACTCTGCGTGGAGGCGTATGAAGGTTTAATTAAATTCCCGGATGTAAATATTTTCTGGCCGGAGAAGGAAGCAAATCGTCTTCCGCTTTTTTCGTTTACCGTTGGAGAGATGGATCCTTCGGAAGTCGCGGAACATCTCGATAAGAAGTATAGGATAGCCACACGCACAGGTCTTCACTGCGCTCCGTTCGCGCATAAGGAGATAGGCACATACCCGATAGGTACAGTGCGAGTCTCCCCCGGCTTCTACAATAAGAGGGGGGATATAAAAAAGTTAATAAAAGCTGTGAAAGATCTGTCGGTCAAGAAAAAACGATGAGCGACTGCATAGCGGTTTTCAATACTACATACGAAACGCTCCGCGCCGAAGATTTTTTCCGCGCAGAGAAGATAAAGTTCAAGCCGATCCTGAAACCGAGGAAGATAGGCTCCGCCTGCCGTATGGCGCTGAAGTTTTCCGAAAAAGATATCGAGTCGGCAAAGCGAGCGGTCACTGCCGGAAACCTCGAACTCCTCTCCTTCTACCGCCACGTAAACGATACCTGGGTAAAATTTTAGAATCGGATTTTACATAGGCTTTTACTATATAGACCAAATCTATCCCTTTGTACTTCTTCTCACTGATCTGCTATTTTTTTTGAATTTAAGGCCACATTACGTTGAACTGATACCCATTTTGCATTTTCATGCGATATTATGGATTCAATTCTTTCTGCCAGCAAAACCTCAGCATTTCCAAATGAATATGGCCCAGCCATCGCAGAATAGAGATATTTTTCATGCCTTAGACTCTCACAAGTATTACGATAGGCAATCCAATTATGATGATATTGATTTAGGTGAAGCAAACCTTCACTTATAACAATTGCTACCCCTAAAATCGATGTAACATAACTTAAATAAGGTGAACTAACTGACAAAGCAACAACCGGAATGCTTGAACTAACAAG
>JAOUMJ010000060.1 GCA_029881495.1 Nitrospinota bacterium
AATAATTAAAGAAAATGACATGATAATTCTCGCCGTAAAGCCGCAGGATATCAGGGGGGTGCTTGAAAAGGCCGGCAGTTTGATAGGGAGTGATGCGATATTGATTAGCATAGCCGCCGGGGTGAGGATAGAGGCGATTGCCAAGTTCGCGAAATGCAAGATCGCCCGCGCGATGCCGAACACATGCGCGCAGGCAGGGGAGGCGGTTACGGCGCTCAGCTTCAATCAGAAAATGAATGAAAATGACATCGGCCTGGTAAGGGAGTTCTTCGGCTCCGCGGGGGAATCCGTTGTAGTTGATGAGAAGCTGATGGACGCGGTAACGGCTGTATCCGGTTCCGGCCCGGCTTACATTTACCTGGTGATGGAGAGTATGATACAGGCTGGAATTGACCTCGGTCTTTCTCCCGAAGACGCGCGGCTCCTTGTGCTGCAGACAGTGAAAGGGGCCGCCGTGACGGCGATGGAGAGCGGTGAAAAACCTGAAGTGTTAAGAGAGAGGGTTACCTCTCCGGGCGGCACCACGCAGGCCGCGTTGAAGACGCTTGAGGCGGAAGGTGTGCGTGGCGCGATAATGGATGCGGTCAAGGCCGCGGAAAAAAGATCAAAGGAGTTGGGTTGATGTTCGTATTTAGCAATTTTCTTGACGCACTGGCGACGCTGTTGGGTCTTATTCTCGAGCTTGCGCTCTGGCTGATAATCATAAGGGCGCTTATTTCGTGGGTCTCGCCGGATCCTTACAATCCTATTGTGCGATTCCTCGTCTCCGCCACGGAGCCGATACTCCGCCCCATCCAGCAGATGCTACCGCCGATGGGGGGGCTGGATCTCTCTCCGATAGTGGCGATATTCATAATCATCTTTCTAAAGTCGTTCCTCGTGAGAACATTGCACGATATCGCAATGCGGATAGCCTGACCGGACAAACACTTCGCGCATGATATCTTTTGCAGAAGCTGAAAAATGTTTGCCATGAAGGAGGCTATGGAACCTTTCCTTGCCGAAACCGGCGAAGGGGTTGTCATCACCTGCCGCGTGGTGCCGTCTTCTTCACGGAACGTCTTTGCTGAAATTTGCGACGGATACGTGAAGGTCAAGATCACCGCGGCGCCGGTTGACGGAAAAGCCAACAAGGCGTTGGCGGCGTTTCTTGCCAAGGCTCTCGGAGTGGCGAAAAGCGATGTTGCCATTCTTAAGGGTGAAACCGGAAAACATAAAAAAATAGCTGTCCGCGGTATCAAGGCCGGTGATACGTTGGAAAAAATAAGGGAGGCGCTTTGATAAAGACCGTAGAGATAGCTGAAAATGGAAATGTACTTCTTATCGACCAGAGGAAACTTCCGACAGAGGAGGTCATCGTCGATTGCAAGGATTACAGAGAGGTTGCCGACGCGATAAAAACCATGGTAGTTCGAGGAGCGCCGGCGATCGGCGTTACCGCGGCTGGCGGTATCGCTCTTGGCGCGAGAGATATCAAGGCATCCGATGTTCCGGGTTTCATGAAAGAGTACGAGGAGATACTTTCGGTGATGGGTGCCACCAGGCCGACGGCGGTAAATCTTTTCTGGGCCATTGAACGGATGAGGGGTGTAGTGAACGGAACACCCAAAAGCGTGGCTGAGATAAAAAAAGCGGTCAGCGACGAAGCGCTGAGAATCCTAAGGGAAGACCTGGAGATAAACGAAGTAATGGGGAACAATGGCGCGGCGTTGCTGGAAGACGGCGACACCGTGTTGACGCACTGCAACGCCGGGGCGCTCGCGACAGCGGGGAATTACGGAACCGCGCTTGGCATCATAAAGGCGGCGCACATCGCTGGGAAGAAGCTGAAGGTCTTCGCCGACGAAACAAGGCCGTTCCTCCAAGGGGCGAGGCTCACCGCGTGGGAGATGATGAAAGAGGGGATAGACGTCACCCTGATAACCGACAACATGGCGGGGCACTTCATGAAGAAGGGGATGATAACGAAAGTTGTCGTCGGCTCCGACCGCATAGCGGCTAACGGCGACGTGGCAAACAAGATAGGGACCTATTCCGTCGCCGTGCTGGCCCGGACGCACAACATCCCTTTTTACGTCGTCGCGCCGATATCGACAGTGGATTTCAATACTCCCGACGGTTCCGGCATTCCTATAGAGGAGCGGAATACGATGGAGGTTTCGCACATCGGCGGGAGGCAGATGGCTCCGACTGGCGTGAAGATATTGAACCCCGCGTTCGACGTCACGCCGAATGAATACGTAGACGCCATCATCACAGAGAAAGGGATTGCCAGAAAACCTTTCAAGGAAGCGCTGGAGAAACAGCGCAACTCCTGAAAAGCGGCAGTTCGTCAATTCAGCGGTGCATTTTTGGATAACTGCTATGTATGTCTGGCGGTTCTCCATTTTTAGCATACCGTAATACTTGGCTTTTCAGAGCGTTTCGTTTTTGTTCTTTCTCCTTCCAGCGGGCTGAATTTGGTATAAAATATGACCAAAGACTGGCCGGTATGAGGGGGAGTATGGAACTGGACATTCAGACGACCGAGGAGCATGAACTCCGCAAGGAGAACAGGCATCTCATGGAGACCGTATCCGCTCTTCGCGAGAAGATGGAGTCCCTCCAATTCGCCGAAAAACAGAAAATCCAGAC
>JAOUMJ010000061.1 GCA_029881495.1 Nitrospinota bacterium
TAAAATATGAATGTTCCACTTTCGTGATGACCTTTGTGGATAGGTATTTGTATGGTGGGTGAAACGCCGCAAGGAACCTTGCGACTATCAGCGAGTAAATATTCAGTTCGTTATCTGACAGCCGCCTGGCATCCGGGATGTTTAATGTAGGTATAAGCGCGTGATGGTCCGTGAGTTTTTCGGAGTCGAATACACTTTTATTCTTTGCAGTTACTGCTGTTTTTGAAAGGTCGAATTTAACAGGACCTTTCCCGCTAAGGATCTTTAAAAGGTGGCCGACTTCAGGAGCCAGCTCTTCGTTTAAATGTCTGCTTTCAGTTCTTGGATACGATATTGCTTTATGTTTTTCGTAGAGAGCCTGTGCGGTATCGAGTGTCTCTTTTGCCGAAACTCCGAACCGGATGTTTGCCTCCCTTTGCAGATCCGTAAGTGAGAAGAGGAGCGGGGGACGTTCCGTTTTTGGTTCCATTGAAATGGAAGCGATAGTTCCCGGTTTTCCATCAACGCTGTTGCTGATGGCAATCGCCTGTTTTTCATCGAATATTCTTGAGGATAGTTCCTGTATATCTTCCGATTCATTCTTTTCGTCCTTTTTGCTTTTAACATTCTCAGGTGAAGGTATCCACGATCCTTCGTATATGCCGTTGGCATGTTTGAATTCGGCTTTCACGAGCCAGTAGGGGACAGGTTTGAAATTGCGTATATCAAGTTCGCGGTCCACGATTATTCGCAAGGTAGGCGTTTGTACCCTGCCGAGTGAATACAATTCTCCGAATTTAACAGTGAACGCCCGTGTCGCGTTAATTCCAATAAGCCAGTCAGCCTGCTGACGCAACATTGCGGAGAGGTAGAGCCTGTCGAATTCGCTTGCGCTCCTTAGCGTAGAGAAGCCTTCCATCACGGTCGCAGGCGTCAAAGCTTTAGATGTCCAGAATCGGAATAGAGGCTTTTTGTTTCCTGATAGTTTTAGAATGAGTCGGGCGATAAGTTCCCCTTCGCGTCCAGGATCCGTGCAGATGACGATCTTCCCGGTAGCGGTGGAGTTGATTAACTTCTTAACTGTCTTGAATTGGGAAGCCCCTTTCTTGTTTATCCTGTACTTGAATTCTTCGGGCAGGATAGGGAGCGTTCCAATATCCCATTTAGAAAAACGCTTGTCGTAGAACTCTGCATCTTCCAGCTCTACAAGATGGCCGAACGCCCATGTAACGATATACCCGGTCCCTTCCAGATAGCCGTCTCGCTTTGTGAAGTTGATTCCAAGGCCTGTTGCGATGTCGCGTGCCTGCGATGGTTTCTCACAAAGGATTAACTTGGCAGCCTGTTTCCCGCTCACGCTTTTGCTCCGCTAGAAGGGGATGTCATCGTCTTCAGGATTCAGGTTGGTTTCTTCGACTGATTCCCCGTTCCCCTTCTCCTTGCCGTTCATCGGAAGGAATTTCACCTTGCTGGCGATGAGTTCGAGTTTCTTATGTTTCTGGCCGTCTTTCTCCCATGAGTTTTCGCGAAGCCTTCCGTCAACAAGTACAAGACTCCCTTTCTTGAGGTAGGTATTACACGCTTCGGCGATTTTGCCGAATGCGACGGTGTTCAGAAAGAGAGTTTCGACCCTTGATTCTTCTTTTACGTTGAATTTTGAGTTGATGGCTACTGAAAATTTAGCGACTGTGGTCCCTGTGCCTGGTATCGCCGATTTTTCAGGATCCGCCGTAAGGTTGCCGATCCCAGTGAAATTATTGAACATCTGCCTTCCTCCATTAATTAAAGTGTCATAACCTTAATATGCGAAGGGGGTACCCCTGTTTACGATAGGTGAATGATAGTTATGTTTGTATCGAAAATTATTCAAAATAGGTATGCCAAGGAAAGGATTTACACCTGAACAGATAATCAACATGTTGCGGGAAGCAGAAGTGAGCTTATTCCAAGGGATGACGATAGTCAAAGTCTTCAAGAAGCTGAAAGTTTGTGAAAAATAAAATTCTCAGTTAGAATTCCTTTACCAAGGCAATTTGACCCTAAGGAGATATTAATGACAAAGCTTTTAAAAGAATAAGGGAAATGGCTAAGCCGTTGATAGTAAGTTGGTGGTCTCAAGAGGATACCAGAATCCTGATCCTGTTTTCACTTAAGATTTCATCCTCGATGTAACGGACACGGTAATTGCTGAGTGCTGTGGGGTTTGGACTTCAATCCGGCTTCAAGAATATATATTTTTAATTTATTTATTTGTTTTAATTTGGCATGGAGAGTTACCTATAGGTTACCTATATGAAGTGTAAATTGAGGAATGGAATGGTAACTTGTTGATTAATGGTGGCCTCGGCGTGATTCGAACACGCGACCTCCAGATTAGGAATCTGTTGCTCTATCCTACTGAGCTACGAAGCCACACTAAAAAAACGACTTGCGTATTATACGG
>JAOUMJ010000062.1 GCA_029881495.1 Nitrospinota bacterium
GTCAAAAACTTTTTCCATATATCTCATCAATGCAGGAAACCGCGCACTTCGGGCGCGCCGCAGGCTAAAGCCTACGCCACCAGGAGTGGTTGCTCCGCAGGGGCAAAAACTCTTTTTCCATATATCTCATCAACGCAGGAAACTGCGCCCTTCGGTCGCGTCGCAGGCTAAAGCCTACGCTACCAGGAATGATTGCCCCGCAGGGGCAAAAACTCTTATTCCTGATATCTCATCAATGCAGGAGACCGCGCCCTTCGAGCGCACCGCAGGCTAAAGCCTACGCTACCAGGAGTGGTTGCCCCGCAGGGGCAAAAACTCCCACCACCTGCACAACAAGAGAGAACGCCACGGAGTTTTGTCAACTCCTCGCGATGACAGCTGTTAATAGAAGTTTCCCTGTTTCTCACGATTTAACCTGTAATGATATCTGCATCCGGGATGTGTTAAACTTCCAGCTGGGCCTTTCTGAAGGAGAAAAGCAAAAACAGTGGAAGATGATAAGAAAATCAGTGTCCTGCTTGCAGAGGACAGCCTTGTCTATACGGCATTTATCGACAACCTGTTGACAAGCAGAGGTTTTAGCGTAGAGAAGGCTGCCAACGGACGGGAAGCTATAGATCATCTGAAATCTGGAAAAAGTTTCGACGTCATTCTGAGCGATCTCAATATGCCGGAGGTAAACGGCTTTGAGCTGGCAAAATACAATTTTAATAATGAGCTTCTCCCTTTCGTAATTATCACAACGAACAGCGATGCGATGTATGCCATGGAGCTGATTAATTACGGAGTGCGAGATTATCTGGTGAAGCCTTCAACCGGAAATATAATCGTATCGGTTGTAAAGAACGCCGCTCTAAGGCACCCCGGAAAAATAGTCGACATGGAGGAGTTGTCCGGGCTCAACAATCTTGCATTCATAAAAGTCCCTTCCAATCTCGATTCAATTAATAAGGCAAGCCTCTGGGTGGAGAACAAGTTATCCGAATTTGCGGATGTGCATGAGACAAAAAAATTCATCAATTACCTTTACGAGTTCCTTGTTAACGCGCATGAGCATGGCAATCTCGGACTCGGAGAGCACGACAAAGAGAAACTTCTGAACGAGGGTAAATACGATGATTTCCTCAACAGCAGAGAGAATGAAAACTCTACGATAGACGTGAAGTTCTCCGCTGTAGGGAAGGAAGTAGTAGTAAACGTGACCGATCATGGCAAGGGATTCAACTACGATAAATATCTGAGAATGTCGAAGGATGAGGTGTTGTCACGCATAGCTATGCCGAACGGGAGGGGCATAGTAATGGCAATCGGGTATTTCGACGCGGTCAGGTACGATAAGCAAGGAACCTCGGTTTCTCTAATAAAAAACTTCGATAATTAAACGTCCGTCACCAGTCGGACTTCATTCCCCTCTATCCCGCTCCAATGTCATGGAATGAGAAAGTTTCTGATAAGCGGTAGTTTTCTGCTGAATAGGCTATATAATTGAACCTCAATGAAGTTGGATACTATTGGAAAGCAGTTCATACTCTTCGCGCTTATTTTGGCGTTGACCGTCTCTACAATAGCTCTATACTCCCTCTCGAAATCGGTGGGCCACGGTTTTGAAAAGGCGATGGAAGAGCGGATAACTGTTCTTTCGGGCACAATGTCCGCGTCTCTAAAAAGCATGATGCTCTCCGGCAACGCGTCGATACTCCTTGATTGGATAAAAAATATAAAGCGGGCTAATAACGGTTCCATCATTCAGGTGTTGCGTAGATCGGGGAGCGAGGCATTTTCCGACGGCGAGACGATTGATAAGGTAAACCGGTTTCTTGAAGCAAACATTTTTAACATGCATCATGAAAACCAGTATCGTGCCGATGAGGATTTTGCCGGATTCAACAGGTACCCGGTGAATATGGAGATGTTCAATGAGGTTACCGCGAATTATGCCCCGGTGAAGTTTTTCGAGGAGATGGGGGGGCGTAAATTCATGACGATATTTTTCCCTCTTGTTTCAAACGACGAATGTATGGCATGTCATGGTTATGATCCTGAATCGCTAAGAGGCGTTATCAGGGTTTCGATGTCGATGGAGCCGATGCTCGATGAGGTCGGCATTATCAGAAACCAGTTTCTCTACACTTCGGTGGCGACTCTTCTTGCCGCTCTTTTGGCTTTCTACCTTCTTTTAAGGAGACTGGTAATCACTCCGGTCAGATCAATGAACGATACAATTAAAAAGCTTTCCAGCGGTGATCTCACTTCATCGGCAGACGTAGATTTTAAAAACGAGATGGGCGACCTCGCGGATTCTATCAACAACATGGCGTTCGGATTCGGCTCCATGGTAAAAGGTATCAAGTCGGAAAT
>JAOUMJ010000063.1 GCA_029881495.1 Nitrospinota bacterium
ATCAGAAGCCTATTCGATAATAGAAACCTGCTGCATCTTGTTCAAAGTGGTCTTATCGAAAAATCCGAGTACCATATCGCCCAGGCGATTCGCAGAACCACACGGGAATCGTTACCTATCATCCTGCGCGAGCTTGGCTGGGTATTGCCTGAATCGATTTGATCTAGATTTAAAAACTCTTCAATTTTCAATTCCGGCTCACGTTCTCTCATTCACATCTATATACTGATAGGATGTAGTAATCAGTCATTAATACATGGGGCGGAGTTTAATCACCCTATAGTCATTCAGCGGAGGAGAGAGCGTGCTTGATATTGGAATAATCGGTGGCGGGGTAGGCGGACTCGTAACCGCAAGCGGCTCGGCGCAGTTCGGCGCGAAGGTCGCCCTCGTAGAGAAAGGGAAGCTCGGCGGAGATTGTCTCAACTTTGGCTGTGTCCCGACAAAATCGTTGCTCCACTCCGCAAAGATATTCCGTGACTCTATTAAAGCGGAGAAGCTCGGCCTCCATATCGGAAACACAAAGCTTGATTTTGGACGTGTGATGGAGCGAATGCGGGAGGTTCAGTCGACAATTGCGGTTCACGATGATCCGGAACGGTTCCGCAAGATGGGAGTCGATGTCATATTCGGTACCGGATTATTTGAAGACCGCCATACGTTCGCAGTTCCCGGAAGAAAGATAAAGGCGAAGAAATTTCTCATCGCGACAGGTTCGCGTCCGGCAGAATCTACCATCCCCGGCTCGGATGGAGTCTCCTTCCTCAATAACGAAAACATACTTGATATAAAAACGCTCCCTGAGTCGATGATAATCCTCGGCGCGGGACCGATTGGAATCGAGTACGCGCAGATATTCTCCCGCTTCGGATGCAAGGTGACGCTGTTTCAGCGCAGGGGCCGGATTCTCCCGAAGGAGGATCATGAACTGGCGAAGATGCTGGAAGGTATTTTGAGAGCGGAAGGTGTCGATATCCAGACCGCACCCCATTACGACAAGGTCGAAGAGTCCGGCGGAAAGGTATCGCTCACAGTCAGCTATGGTGAAGGGAAGGGGCAAAAGGTTTTCAGCGCGGAGAAGATACTCGTAGCCACAGGACGGAAACCGAACATCGAAGGGCTGAATCTGGAAGGGATAGGAGTAAAGAGTACCGACCTCGGCATAGTGGTTGACGATACCCTTAAAACTACCGTCTCCAACATATGGGCATGCGGTGATGTTATCGGGCTCTTCCCGTTTACCCACGCGGCGGAGCATCAGGCGGGGGTGGTGATTTCAAACGCTCTCTTCCCGCTGGTGAGAAGAAAGATCAACAGGAGAGTCGTCCCGTGGTGTACCTTCACCGACCCGGAGTTCGGAAGAGTCGGCCTTACAGAAGTGGAGGCGAAGAGCATGCTTGGCGCATCAAATGTAAGCGTATATCGATTTAATTACAGCGGTCACGACAGGGCGGTTATCGAAGGTGCTACAGAGGGGATGGTAAAAGTGGTCTGCGACCTGAAGGGGAAGATACTGGGCGCGCATATCCTTGGAGCGAACGGTGGTGATTTGATAAATGAATACGCGCTTGCGATGAATAGCGGGCTTGGCGTCCAGCAGATTTCACAGACTATACATGTCTATCCTTCGATGGGGCAGGTGGTTAAGCGCGGGGCCGACCAGTATTACAGGGAAAAACTTTTCAGCGGTCCGTTCGCGCTTTTCACGAAGTTCTGGTTCGGCAAAAAGTAGTTTTCAATTATTTACATAATTTAAGTACAGACGTAGATCCCGTTTGCTCTTTCCTGGGCCTCTTTTTTCTGCGCTGTGGGACTTGGTGCTGAAAGGGAGGAGTGTTGTCCTGCAGGTTTACATGCTTAAACAGGGCTTTTTATGCTTTAAAGGTTAGATTGTATTTTCACCTTTTGCATAGACAAAAAAATATTAAAAAAAAGATTAGGTTTAGTTCGTACATCGTGTATACTTCGTACTTCGCTTCCTGGATCTTACCAGTGCCGATGCGGCGGGTAGGACATGGGGATTCGGAAAACCGTTTTCGTTTGGGAAAGCAGGTTCTGAATGCAAGAAACTTCTTGACATTCCCTCCCAACGAAAATAGACTTGCGTTCTTTCGTATCATTTGATGCGACGGGAAATGGTTGAAATTAAAGGAAGTTATGATAGCAACTGCAAAACTGAGATTTGTTAGAATGTCGCCTCAAAAGGGACGACTTGTCGCGGATATAGTTCGCGGGAAAAAAGTTGGCGCCGCTTTGAGCACGCTTCAATTTACAAACAACAAGCCGGCAAAAATTATTGAGAAACTATTAAAGAGTGCGCGTGCAAACG
>JAOUMJ010000064.1 GCA_029881495.1 Nitrospinota bacterium
TGAACTGCTTCCTGTATTCAGTTATGTGACCGCCGTCATTACCCGGAAAAACATATGGATTGCCTGCTACCCTGTTTTCATACCTTCTCTTGAACAGCTTGAATAAATAATCTGACATGGGCAATGTGTGAGCCTCACTGTTCTTTGTATCCCATGCGGTAAATGTTTTGCTCGTGAAATTGAGATCTACCAATTTGATTCTTGCCGCCTCCAGCTTTCGAAATCCAGATAACAGAATAAGCAAAAAATAATCCCGTAATACGTTTGCCCTTGTTGAGATGCTGTTTTCCTTTAGATCAATCACCGCTTTATAAAAATCAGGCAACTCTTCACGCTTAAGCAATCTGGTTTTGCGTTTGTCCCGGTACCACCCCTTAAGGTCAGAGAGTCCTGACACCACAGGATTTACTAAAAACACAGGAATGCCATCAGCAGTTTTAAAACGTCTCATTGCGAAATTAATAACAGCTCTTAGTATCCGCATCGCATAATTTGCCTGGGCTTCACCAGCGCTACTTGCTCCGATTTCGGTATGCCGCTTAATAACCATTTCTGTAGTGATCAATTCCAGATTTTTATCTGCCCAGTCTCCAAAATAGCGGTTAAACATCCACTCATAACTATGAATGGTTCTCGGCTTCATACTTTTTCTGATTTCCATGTAGGAGTTGAAAGCTTCCCCAAGAGTTATTTTTCGAATTTTGAGGCGGTCCTCTTCCACTTTAGGATCCTTCCCCATGGCCATACCTAAAAGTAACTCCTGAGCGCGAACCCTTGCCTGGTCTGGCGTAAAAACCCCGTACGATCCTATTGTCCTCTTTACAAGTTTCCCATTAATTCTACGCAATACGATGAAAACCTTTTTCCCTTTACCAACCCGGAGGCCGAAACCTATAATATTGGCATCCCAATAGTGACATTGACGATTTGTAGAGAAAGGGATTTTGTCTATGGTGGATTTTGTGAGCTTTAGTTTATTATTGCTTATCATCTTTTTAGGTAACGTATGGGTAACAGTTCCATTGTTAAACATCCTATTCGGGGAAACCATGTACCAAGTACTACATCATAATTAATTGATATTCAATCCCCATATATTTCGGTACATACCGGTAAAACTTTATATTCCGGATTCCTAATCTGGAGGTCGCGTGTTCGAATCACGCCGAGGCCACCATTAAATCTACTTATATAATGAAGTTACCACTTCGCACTTCCAGATGCCGTAATCGAAAATTCAACGTCCGCACACAATTCTTCGTCAAATATGCAACAACCCAAATATTCAATCACTTGGCTATGGCATTCTAAAAAGATATCCACAACTAAGCCTTGCCTCATGGGTGGGTAGCCGAAAGGACTATTTTCATTTCACCAGTTTTAAATTAAGGTGAAGAAAAGTTTAGAGGCGCTTTGGTACTGCTATTTAATGGCTCAATGCACCGCTGCTTCGCGCTAAATCTACAATTAAATAGCATCACCGCCGGGTGAGCGAAAATAAATATATGGGGGTAAACATGACTGTCGATGGGACCATTACAGAACAGACAAATCATCAATATTCTGAAATTCTCTTAAAACCAAAACAAAAAAACGGATTACAGCTGACGGCATTCATCGTCGTGCTCTTCGCGTCATTTATTGTCGCCCTCCCCTCCGCCTCGGCGAATTACCCCAACATAGGCTCCGTTACCCTTACCGAAATCGGGCAGTCAGGGGCTTTTGATGTGTCAAGCTCTGGTTGCGGATGGACAGGCACTGCGGTCTCTACAAATTCAGGCGTTGCGACCGTCTCCCCCACGGCAATTTCCGCCACCGGAAATCAGACATTCTCTGTCACAGCCGTAGAAGGTGGCGACACCGCTATAACTGTTACATACGCACAGGATGGAAATCCTGTTACAGATGAGTTGGGTTATACAATTCCATGCGACCTATCCGGCAGTATCACCATCTTTATATATGTTGATCTCCCGCTCACCCCGGTCGGTGGTAGCGGTTCCGATTTCCCCGACGCGGGGACGGACGGCGACCCGGTAAATACACATACAGGTGAGCTATTCTTCACCGAACCGCCCGACATAAACCTCGGCGGTCCGCTACCTTTGAGGTTTCAGCGCTACTATGCCTCCAAGCTGAGAGTAGCGGGAATTGGCGGTTCGCTCGGCAACAACTGGAGGCACAACTTCGAGTGGAGCATCCACTGGACCGGGAACCTCCTCTCACTTGTAAACGACAAGGGGAA
>JAOUMJ010000065.1 GCA_029881495.1 Nitrospinota bacterium
TCCGGTAACTGTCGGCGCATCTTCCATGGCTCCGGGGGGGAAGAAACCCGCTTTCGACCATTCAGGCGTGCAGGCGCAAAAGCAGGTAATGACGCAGGGATACCAGAAGGAGCAGGAGCCCGGCCAGATAATCGCTCAAGGGATTCTTGAGCTTGGGCCAACGCTGGCAAAAAGGGATTTTGACAGCTTTTTTCTCTATGTCATAGCCTGGCATTTCGATAAGCCGGGACCGCCGATAGCGGTTATAAGAAAAGAACATCCGAAATTTCCGCTGAAGTTTTCACTTGATGGCAACGCACTTATGGCCGCCGAATTCCCAAGCTCCGATACCCCGCTTAAAATCGAAGCATGGCTCGATAGCGACAGCGATGTCGCCACCAAGAGCAAGGGGGATGTGTACGGTTTCACTGGGAGCAGCGTCAAGGTTGGAGAGAAGAGCGTAAAGGTCGTTCTTGACAAGGAGAGGCAGTAGCCGATTTCGTCAGGAGGGGGAAGGTATCCCTTTCCGGTAGTTGTATCGATAGACCAGATACGCGGAGAAAGCCCCCCACATGGAACCGGCAAGTATGTCTGCCGGAAAATGCATGCCGAGCTGAACGCGGGAGATAGCGACGAGAGAGGCCCATAATATCCACATTATGGCGTGCCTCCTGAAGAGCAGTATCATCGCCGCGGCAACGCTGAAAGCGGTTTGTGAATGACCGGACGGAAAAGTCCGGTGATGAGGTCTTTTGTACGGGGCATGAACCTTTGCCTGAAGTTCCTTCGATATTTCTCCAAAATGTCCAAGAGGTCTGTCTTTCACATAGACCTGTTTGACAGCTATCACCCCCACACCTCCGATTATCATTGCGATAACAAGAAATTTTAAATTTTCCTTCGCAAGTCCCCCGTAGAGCCACATTGCTGAAAGCGCGATAGCAAGCGCTGAAAGGGTATATCCGGAGAATGTAAACGCTATCATTATGTTATCCACTGCAGTACCGAGCGGCCGGTTTATTATCCAGAACAGTTCTTCATTGATCGAGTTCATTTTTTTCCGTTTTCCTCGCTCGCAATATCTTTCTTTCTTGAAAATCTGATAAACGCGATACGCAGTTGTTCAAACCATCCGAAAAACCGGAATGGGGCGACTTCCCTGGATGTTACCGAGATGAGATATATGGTAAAGGCTCCGACAATGATATTCGGGATCCACATCGAGAGCGCCGGGTCGACCTTTCCTTCCCTTCCGAGTCCTTCGAATAGCATCAGGAGGATGTAATTCGTAATTATTGCTCCTATGCCGAGGCTGATACCGCTCCACTTCCCCCCGCGCTGGGAGCGTATTCCAAGCGGAACCCCCAGAAGAGCGAGTACGATGCATGTGAAGGGGAGCGCTCTCCGTTTGTAAATTTCCACCTCGTCATTCGTATGTGGTTCGTTCTTTTTTTTGCGATCTTCAACCCTGGTTCTTATCTCTTCAATCGACATTTCCCGCGGCTGTATGACGTACCCGTCCTTTTTGTCCGGATCGGTGTTGAATACCATTTCATAGTCGACGTATTTAGTCATTCTGAAAGTGTTGGAATCGCCGGAATAAACGCTTCCGTTTGAAAGCTGGAGGATCACCTGGTCATCTACGGTCACGAAACGGCCTTTGCTTGCGGTTATGAATTCCGGTTTTTCGGGATTGTGGCTGTCAAAGATGAACAATCCTTCCAAAGTGTCTGCGTCAACCGGTTTTTCGCTTACATAGATTACCGTGTTTTTGATCTTGTCGAAAAAGACCCTCTCGGTAAGCGAGAGTGAAATTCTCTCCGTAATTATTTTTCGGAGAAGTTTGATGAATTTGTAATTTCCTTCATGCTGGACGTTCACCGAAAGGTAATAGTCGGCGGAGAATATCATCGTTGAAAAGATGATAACAGGGAGGAGTATTCTGATGAAGCTCACTCCGCAGGAGCGCATCGCGGTAATTTCGTTGTCCGCCGAAAGCTGCGAGAAAGTTATCAGCGTGGCAAGGTGTATCGCCATAGGGATGGAAACTACCAGAAAAGCTGGCGTTACGTAGCCGAGAAGATAGACGAAATCCATAAGCGAGATCTCGCTGTCCAGAATCAGTTCCGATAGAAAGTGTATCTTTTCCAGGAAGAGGATCGACATCACGATGGTGATGCCTACCAGGAAAACATAAAAT
>JAOUMJ010000066.1 GCA_029881495.1 Nitrospinota bacterium
TTCCCGCGCCGGTCTCTATCGCAAGAGTCGTCTTCTTGCTTATTTTCCTATCCCTGATGAACATGGCAAAACATCGTATACCGTTGCCGCACATCTCGGCCATTGAGCCGTCGCTGTTGTAGAGTTCCATCTTGAAATCGGCCTGAACAGCTCCGCGCCCCTTTGCCGCGCTTGACAGTTTCGACGCTTTCCTTACCACCATAAACTGATCGAAGCCTATCCCGTAGTGCCGGTCGCCAAGCTTCTTGAGCAGAGACGCACCAAACTTAAACTTTCCCGCGCGGTCATCAATTATCACGAAGTCGTTGCCTAGTCCGTGCCACTTGGAAAATTTTACTTCTCTTGCCATCTCTCTACTCCGCGAACCTTTCGCCATGAATAAGGTCGTCCCAGCTCTCTCTATCGCGAATGATGAAATACTTGTCACCCTTTACCATGATCTCCGGGACGCGCCGTCTGGAATTGTAATTCGACGACATGGTAAAACCGTAAGCCCCTGCGCTCATCACTGCAAACAGTTCATCCTTTTGAAATTCAGGGAGCACTCTCTCCTTCGCGAGAAAGTCGCCCGATTCACATATTGGTCCTACCACATCAACCTCTACCTTTTTTCTGTTTATCGATTCCTGCAAGACCGGCTGAATAGTCTGATGCGCGTTATATAGCGATGGCCTTACCAGGTCGTTCATACCGGCGTCCGCTATGTAGAAGTTCTTCCCTTCGTTCTTCTTCGTGTAGAGAACACGCGACACCAGCACACCTGCGTTACCGGCAATCAGGCGGCCCGGCTCAAATACGATCGTGCAACCGCTCCCTTTCAGAACCGGCACGATCTCTTTCGCCAACTCTTTCGGGAGAGGGGGCGCTTCATCCTTGTAAGGTATGCCAAGGCCTCCACCGATATTTATATATCTGATATTGATATTATTCTCTCTTAACTTCTCAACGAAGGCAAGGAGTCGCGCGAGCGCGTCGACAAAGGGGGATATCTCGGTTATCTGGCTCCCTATATGCTGATGGACGCCGATTATCTCGATGTTGTTCATTCGCGACGCAAGGAGATACTCTTCAAGCGCGGTATCGATATTGAAACCGAACTTGTTTGATTTAAGACCTGTGGAGATATACGGATGAGTCTTCGGATCAACGTCAGGGTTTACCCTGAGAGCAACCTTCGCTTTCGTACCTACGCGCGATGCGACTTTATCGATAGTGAAAAGCTCCTGGGAAGATTCTACGTTGAACATTAGGACTCCGCTGTTCAGCGCGTACTCGATCTCCTCTTCTGTCTTGCCGACACCCGCGTATACTATCTTCGATGGCTCTGCCCCCGCTTTTAGGGCGCGGAAAAGTTCGCCGCCGGATACGATGTCGCATCCCGCACCCGCCTTTATCAGCTCGTTAAGAACCGCGATATTCGAATTCGCTTTTACAGCGAAGCAAATCAGCCTGTCGATATCCTTGAACGCATCGTCAAAGACCTGAAAATGCCGAGTGAGTGTGTGCTGGCTGTAGCAGTAAAAAGGGGTGCCGACTTCGGCGGCAATTTTTTCCAGCGGTACATCCTCGCAATGAAGGGAACCGTTTTTATATTCAAAATCGTGCACTGTTTTTCTCCATAAAACAAAGAATAAGAGACGTTATTCTACATCCCTGCGTCATAAGTTATCAACAGGGTTTGTAGTATCCGCATGGTGGCAGTTTGCGGACCGGTTTCGATACTTACATTGTGGCTGGGCAGATTTTCCCTGCCCCTTCCCTCTCCTGTCACCCCCGTGCAGAGGAGGATCTGGAAAATATATGACACCACAGGATAATTTTCCCAATCGGATCATCCGTAAAAGGACCTGTTATTTTTCCCAAGGTTCAATGTGCGATCTCGACGGACCGCACGATTTTCTTTTCATATTTTCACGGTCGTATTCCCATTGCGCCGGGTTGTCCGCGATGTATTGACGTATGCTGTCCAGCGCCTTGTTATTTCGTATGACATGTTCATAATAATTTCTCTGCCATACAGGGACACCGGGGGTTTGTCGCCGTACGTTAATCCGCTTTGCGGAGAATGTTTTAAG
>JAOUMJ010000067.1 GCA_029881495.1 Nitrospinota bacterium
GTTGATGATTCCGCCCAGACGATGATGGGAAGGTATAAAGGAAAGATATCCGGCTCCAATGCGCATATCGGCGTTTATAGTTTTGAAAACAAGAAACACTTAACAACAGGTTCGGAAGGAGGAATGATAGTTTCCTCCGATCCAGAACTGGCGACCCGGGCGCGTAAGTTTGCTGGAATTGGATATAAGCACATGACCGCGACAGCGGGACGCACACACCTTGCGCTATCTACAGTCCAAGATCCCTCCTATGAACGGTTCGACACTATTGGCTTGAATTATAGAATGAACTCCATTTCAGCGGCTGTTGGCCTTGCTCAACTTGAGCGGGTCGATCATATCGTTGCTCGTCGACAAGCATGCGCCGGCATGTTTTTAAAAGCAATTGAGGGATGTTCTTGGATGGTTCCACAGACTGTTTACCCTCACGTCGAGCATACATATTATACTTTTGCTATCGATTACAGGGGAGAAGCGGAACGAGGCGTAAAATGGAAGGAATTTTACAATCGTTATTTAGAGATGGGCGGTGATGGCTTTTACGGATGTGTTGTTACACCGTATCTAGAACCTGCATTGCGCGGGAAACAGTTCGGAACGGAAAAATTGGTAGAAGGTCTTTGCCCTAAAGCTGAGGATTTACAAAGGCGTCTAATGCAATTTAAAACCAATTACCGCGATCTTGGAGAGGCGCGGCACAAAACCGAAATACTGTCAAAATTGATCGATAAAATTGGTCGGTAAGGATATTCCATTGTCATTGAATAACGGTTTGCGTTTCGGCATGGTTCAGGGGAGGTTGATCCAATCTCCTCCCGGAGCATTGCAATGGTTCCCTCAAAAAGAGTGGGAAGGAGAGTTCTATCTCGCATCTGCGCTTGGCATTGATTTTATCGAACTGATTGCCGAAAGAGATCATAATCCCGCCAACCCGATATGGAGCGATGAAGGAATAAAACGGATCGAAGAGCTTGTAAATCGAAATGGACTTTCGTCATACGGTTTTTGTAATGATTTCATTATTGACCATGCTTTAACAGGAAGTACCGAGGTATTAGAGCAAAATCTTCGCCTGGTGGAACGAGGTGCACTTTTGGGTTGCCAACAATATATTCTCCCCTTGTTCGAACATTCCGAATTGACAGTTGAAAATGTGGGCGACTATGTTGCACCGCTTAGAACCATTGGAGACCTTGCGGCAAAATCCGGCATCGCAGTATGCCTTGAGACGAATTTGAACGGCATCCAGTTGGTCGAGGTTTTGGAAAAGATCGACCATCCTGCCGTTAGTGTTGTCTATGACACCGGAAACCGCGTTGCGTTCGGCCACGATCTGCCAGGGGATATCCGGTTGCTGAATAAAAGGATTAGCCACGTTCATATCAAGGACAAGAACGCCAAGAACGAAAACGTCCTTCTTGGGAGAGGTCTGGTCGATTTCCTTCAGGTATTCGAAGCATTGGCAGATATAAAATATGAAGGGGCATATACTTTTGAAACACAGAGAGGAAAAGATCCCGCACGCACGGCAGCATTCAATATGGAGCTAGTAAAATATTATCATTCAGAAGGGTTTAAGTGATGAGTTTTTCAAAAGTATTATTCGTTGGTCTGGGTGGGGCAGGGCAACGCCATCTTCGAATAATTCGCGAACTATTGCCGTCTAACGTAGCGTATTTAGCATACAGACAGACAGGGGCTACACCTCTTCTTCGACAAGATTTTTCAGTCGATGAACAAAATACCGTAGAAAAGCAATACGGTCTGAAGACATTTGATAGTCTTGAGTCCGCATTTGCTGAAGGACCAGATCTAACAGTTATCTCAACTCCGACATCCTATCATCGGAAACCAATGATGATGGCTGTTGATTCAGGTAGTGGGGTCTTTGTTGAAAAACCTTGGGCTGAAAGTCTAGAAGGTTTTGCTGATTTCAGAGATGGCATTATTGCCAAAGACCTCCCTTTCATGATTTCCTTTCAGCGGCGGTTTCATCCGCTTATCGCCAGAGCTCGTAAGGCTGTGGTATCGGGCGCAATTGGAATGCCGATAGCCGCGACGTTCACAG
>JAOUMJ010000068.1 GCA_029881495.1 Nitrospinota bacterium
TCTTCCAGAACAGGTATGCAGAGAGTCGAGACATTAAGTGTCTCGTCATCAAGGAGAGCTTGCACAGCCATATCTACCGATGCAGTATCTATCAGTGGTTCATCCCCCTGGATGTTAACAACTATGTCGTCTTCGATATATTTTGCCACCTCGGCTATCCTGTCTGTGCCGGATTGATGGCTCTCAGAAGTCATTCGCGCGACAAAACCACAGGAGGTAACAGCGTTATGTATCTCTTCGCTATCGGTAGCGACAATAACATGGTCGATCTTTTTGCATGAAGCCGCTTTTCTGGCGACATGAACAATAACCGGTTCGCCTTTCAGGAGCGCGAGAGGTTTTCCTGGAAACCGCTCAGACTGATATCTTGCGGGGATTATGGCGACTACTCCACCCATTTTCATTTTTCTCCGGAGGAGCGGTTAATCATGGAGGTTACGGTTGATACCTTTGTAGCGATTTTGGTATCCACCAGAGATTTGGCCATCTATACCCTATACCGGTAGGTGTCGCGGTTACCCCCTGTATACGGGCGCTTACGACAGGTAGTGATTCTGAATTATAGAGGAAGCAGTATGGCTGTTCATCGGCAAGTATCTCCTGAATGCGGTAGTAGGCGGTTTTTCTCTCTTCCTGAACGAAGGTGCGTCTTGCTTTTTCCAGGAGAGCGTCAACCTCGTCATTTTTATATGAGATGAAGTTAAACTCGGCCTCTTTCGTTTTTGATGAGTGCCATATGTCGTAGTTGTCCGGATCGGGTGATAGCGACCAGCCGAGTATTGTGGCGTCGAATTCTCTTTTGTTTATGAACTCCTTGATGAAGGAGGCCCACTCGATTACGCGTATATTAACGGAGATCCCAACCTGCTGCAGTCTCCTTTGGATTATCTCGGCGGTTTTCTTTCGTTCATCGTTCCCCTGATTTGTGACGATAGTGAATTCAAGCTTTTTTCCATCCTTCTCCAATATGCCGTCGTTATCGGTATCTTTCCATCCGGCTTCTGCAAGGAGACCTCTGGCTATTACGGGATTGTATTGGTATTTCTTTATGTTTGGATTATGCGGCCATGTGCCCGGCTTATATGGTCCTTCAGCCGGTTTGCCAAGCCCCAGTAAGGCGCCTTCAATTATCTCTTCCTTGTTAATGGCATGTGTGATCGCTTTTCGGACGCGAACATCCTGAAAAATTTCTCTTTTGAGATTGAAGCCAAGGTAGACATAACCGTTTGCAAGGTAACGAAACTTTTGGAAACTTTCATTAAAGGAATTTGTATTGGTCTGTTTTTTATATTGCGTTGGAGTGAGTCCCATCATATCTATCCCGTTTGCTTTCAGTTCCAGAAACTGAGTAGCGGTGTTTGGGATTATGCGGAAAACATATCTTTTAATAAATGGTTCCCCCTCAAAATAATCAGGATTTGCCTCAAGGACTATCTTCTCCTGAGTTTTCCACTCCACGAATTTGTAAGGGCCCACTCCGATAGGGTTTCTGGTCAGCTCGGATTTTGTGATGTCTTTCCCTTCGAGAAGGTGTTTGGGAAGGACAGTAAGGCTTCCCCATGATCCGAGGGCCGGAGCAAAAGGCTTTTCGTAATGAACTATGAAGGTATGATCATCCGGTGCTTCAGCTTTGGATACCTGGAGATAATCTTCCGAGTACGCGGTCGGTGTATTTTCATTGATAATTGTTTTGTAGCCGAACATGACATCTGCGGAGGTGAACGGGTGACCATCGTGCCATCTAACCCCTTTGCGGAGATGGAACGTAATTGTTTTACCGCCGTTGGTTATTTCGAAACTCTCCGCAAGCTCTCCTTCTATCTCCCATGTAGGTGTGTACCGGACGAGACCTGCGTTTACAAGACCGGCGATGGAATGTGACGCGGCATCGCCCGCAAGCATTCCTATGAGATTGCTGGCGTCGCCAATGCTCGCTTCGACGAGCATTCCGCCAAGTTGAGGATGTATGGAGCTACTATCCGGTTTTTGGGATGAGGAGCTGTTTTGGTCACCAGCCGGTTTCGGCTGGCAGGCCGCCGTCAGGAATAA
>JAOUMJ010000069.1 GCA_029881495.1 Nitrospinota bacterium
TAGAGCGTTGAAATATACATCCTGGATCTTTGAGGTTATCGGGCCGCGTTTACCGGTTCCAACCTTTCGGCGATCAATCTCACGGATAGGTGTCAGTTCTGCGGCTGTTCCGGTAAGGAACGCCTCATCGGAGATGTATATCTCATCCCGCGGGAAGTGTTGCTCTTCAACCGTGATACCGAGGTCGCGCGCTATCTCTATAACGCTTGCGCGTGAAATCCCCTCCAGTACCGAAACCAGTGGCGGTGTTTTTAAAATCCCGTTTTTTATAACGAAGATATTTTCACCGGAGCCTTCAGCTACGTTGCCGAACGGGTCAAGAAGGATCGCTTCATCGAAACCATTGCGTATCGCTTCCTGTTTCGCCAGAACCGAGTTGAAGTAAACCCCAGTTACCTTTGCTTTTGTCATTGCGATGTTTGGGTGGTGCCTTGTAAAGGATGAGATGGCAACCGAGATTCCGTTCTCCAGCGCCTCCTTGCCAAGATAGGTGCCCCATTCCCAAGCGGCTATTGCGGCATGTACGGATAAACCGGTCGGATTCAAACCTCTGCCTTCGGTGCCAAGCCAAACGAGCGGGCGAATGTAGCACTCTTTCAATCCGTTTTCGCGGATGGTGCTTTTTGTCGCTTCGGCAATTTCATCTTTGCTAAAGGGGATGTCATATCCCAAAATATGCGCGGAGCCGAAAAGCCGGTCAACATGTTCCTGGTGCCGGAATATCGCCGGACCTTTAGATGTGTTGTAACATCGAACACCTTCGAATACTCCGGTTCCGTAGTGTAGAGAGTGTGTCAGCAGATGAACGTTCGCATCCCCCCAAGGGACAAGCTTTCCGTCCATCCATATTAGTTTGCTATTTGGTGCGCTCATAAAGACGAAAGTTTATCTTTGAAGTCCCACGTTGTCAAACAGTCTGTTACTGCCGTCGCGTCTTATCGCTGGAATAAGGGGATATCAGCTGTGTTGGTGTAAAATATAGGAGAAATATGGTTTTCTGAAAATTAATATGAGGATAAGAAAATGACAGAGCAAAATATGGCATGCGCTCTTACCGATAAAAAGTGTGTACCGTGTGAAGGGGGCGTCCCTCCAAAAACTGAAAGCGAAGCAATGGAGTTATTAAAACAGCTTGATGGCTGGCTGTTGAATGGCGGGAAGATCGAGAAGAGTTTTGATTTCAAGGATTTTTACGAAACGATTGAATTTGTCAATAGTGTCGCCTGGATATGTAATAGAGAAGGGCACCATCCCGACTTGGAAGTTTCATATAACAAATGCAAGGTGATTTTCTGGACCCATGCGATAAGCGGGCTTTCGGAAAATGATTTTATCTGCGCCGCAAAGGTCGACAGACTTTTCAAATAGCTGTTTGCTACGCCCGTGATGAGGATGCTGTGACTGTCATCTCGATTAGTCAGGTGATTCAGAAAGAGTTTTGTCACTACCGTGAAAAGGGGCTCCAGTCCTGCACTCCAATAAAAGAATAAAACTCTGGATCCCCGCCTGCGCGGGGATGACAGGAAAGCGGAGAGATTGCTTCACTATGCCCGCAGTGACGCGAGCCGATGACGCGACAAAAAAAAAGGGTTCCGCGGTCTCCCGCGGAACCCTATTATTAGCGAAGGTCACAACCCCCGCCCCTCCTTGTTAGAGGAGGGGAGCAGGGCGCGCCTAATGTACTTTTCTAGTTCCCTCTCCTCCATGCAATGGTGCCGAAGCTGAATGCGAGTACTAGCGACAGCAGGCCCGCATGTTTAGGATACTCAAGCGCGTAAACCATTGGTGCAAGACCGGCCCTTACAGTCGATCTGAGCATTGGTGATTCAGCTATGAAGTCCGCAACATATGGGGAGTAGGTGTAGTAGAGGTCTACGAACGCTCTTCCTGCCTCACTGTTGAGGAGCACGGTATCACGGAAGTTGCGTAGAGTTTCGACATGCGGATCGAGGTAACTGCCGTATGCCGCGGTAGCTATGAAACAGCCGCCATCGTCGCCGCCGCCGTTGTCACAGCCAGGCTGACCC
>JAOUMJ010000070.1 GCA_029881495.1 Nitrospinota bacterium
TCAAGAAACGTAAGCTCATCAGCCCCTTGAGAATCATATACCTCTGCCGATTCCACCGGGTCACCGGCATCAACGAGATTAACGAAATTTATCCCCTTTACGACCCGTCCGTCCTTGACATCCAGGCAAGGTATTATCCGTTTTGTTAACACTATCTCTGGAACTCTTCAATCGCTTTGGCGAGGTCGATTGCCCCTTTGTAAAGTGCCTTCCCGATAATTGCTCCGCCAACGCCTTTGATGGTAGAGACATCCTTCAGGTCATTCATTGTGGTAATTCCACCAGAAGCTATTACCTCGTGTTGGCTTACAGAGGCCATTTCAATTAGGCCCTCCATGTTGACACCCTGCATCATCCCGTCGCGGGATATGTCAGTATAAACCACCCCTCCGAGGGGCCAGTCATTCAACGCCTGGGCAATACTTGTACCGGTAAGGCTCGATGTAGTGGTCCATCCATCAGCCGTAGCGTGTTTATCCTTCACATCTATACCAGCAATAATCTTTTCCGGATACTTAACCGCCATCTGCGCGGCCAGATTCGGTTCTTTTAGTAGAAGTGAACCGAGGACGATTCTGTCAACACCACTGTCAAAATAGGCGTCGGCAGTTTCCATATCCCTGATTCCGCCGCCAAGCTGGATTTTACACTTCACCGCCTTGCAGATTTTTCTGATCAAGTCGCCGTTCTTCGGCACTCCCTGAAACGCGCCATCAAGATCTACAATGTGAATTATCTTCGCACCGGCAGATTCCCACTTTTTGGCCTGCTCAACAGGATCATCGGAGTAAACCGTTTCAAGGTCCATATCCCCCTGTATGAGGCGGACGCATTTCCCCCCCTTTAAATCGATTGCAGGCAGTATTAACATCCGCTGATTCTACACATTTTGCACCACGCCAACAAGCTAAGACGACAATAGTATTTCTGTCATATGAATAATCCGTGGAGGACTATGACGCATGTTTCCTCTGCCAACTGAGCCATTTGTAGAATTCAGGTATCAGAAATATTAAAGAGGCGGGTACCAGAATTGCAAACCAGTCTGTTAACCCCAAAGGAACTGTGTGAAGTGGTATCTGGAAAAACGGAACGTAGACAGCAATAACCTGCAACGCCAAAGAAAGGAGGACCGCTAACAGTAAAAATGGATTTGAAAACAGTCCGACTACAGGAAGGGGGGCGTGGAGCGCTCGGAAATTGAAAACATTTACCATCTCAAGAATCACAAGCGCGGTGAAGGCTACAGCATTGGCATGCGCGAATCTCCCTATGGGATTGCCATCAAGAAAATAGTAAAAGATAAAAAGTGTGATTGCCGCCATAGCTGAACCAAGAAAAAGTACGTTCCAAATACTTCCCCCCGACAATATCGGCGCATCGACCGCTCTTGGTGGACGACTCATCGTCCCCTTTTCGAGCGGCTCAAAACCGAGCGCGATGGCAGACATTCCGTCAGTGACAAGGTTCATCCATAATATCTGGGCCGGGAAAAGTAGAAGCTCACCACCATATAAAAGGCATACAAAAATCGCCAGCACCTCCGCCATGTTCGATGAGAGAAGATACCGGACGAACTTCTGTATGTTGTCGTACTGTCTCCTCCCCTCCTCAATGGCATTCACAATAGAAGCGTAATTATCATCGAGCAGAATTATGTCCGAGGCGGATTTGGCTACGTCGGTGCCTCTTATACCCATAGCTATTCCAATATTCGCCTGCTTTAACGCCGGGGCGTCGTTGACACCGTCACCAGTCATGGCAACGATCGCGCCGTGCCGCTGGAGTATTTTTATTATCCTCATCTTATCTTCAGGCGCGGTCCTCGCGAAAAGAACCTCGCTTTTGAGTTTCTCCTCCAGCTCGTCGTCGGACATCTCTTCCAGCATAGGACCGGTCAATACGATATCAACCCGCATACCGATTCTTTCCGCTATATTCCTTGCGGTGTCCGGCGAATCTCCTGTTATCACTATCGTTCGTATCTTTGCCGAGCTTGCAAGTTTGATCGCCCCGGCAACCTCCTC
>JAOUMJ010000071.1 GCA_029881495.1 Nitrospinota bacterium
CGACAAAATCCTCGATGTCCCTCTTGCAAAGGTAGGGGGCAAAGGGCTCTTCACTAAAGAGATCGAGGAATCGCTTCTCAGAAACGAAACCGACCTTGCTGTGCATAGTCTAAAAGATGTGCCGACAGTTGTTCCGAATGGCCTGAAAGTCGAAGTTATCACCGAAAGAGAAAATCCCTACGATGTACTCGTAAGCAGAGGAGTAAAATTTCTGGATCTTCCGCCAGGAGCGAAAGTTGGAACCAGTTCCCTTCGACGAAGATCACAGATAAAGAGAGTAAGGCCCGATCTCGTAATCGTTGACATCAGGGGCAACGTGCAGACCCGGCTGAAAAAACTTGAAACTGAAAATCTCGACGCAATAATTCTTGCGGCCGCTGGCATGATAAGAATGGGTTATCAGGATGAGATTACCGAATACCTGGATGAATCACTTGTACTCCCTGCTGTCGGGCAAGGCGCCGTAGCTATCGAAACAAGGGTGAACGATCCCAAAGTTGAAGAGATAGTCCAAAGACTGCACCATCTGCCTACCGCATACTGCACCATCGCGGAGAGGGCGTTCCTAAGAAAGCTGGAAGGTGGTTGCCAGGTTCCTATTGCCGCATTCGGCAAGGTCGATGGCGATACGCTTTCACTTGAAGGGCTAGTCGCTGATCTTGATGGACAGCGCATTATAAGAGAAACAATTTCAGGCTCGGTGAGTGATGCTGTTTCGATTGGTGAACGCCTCGGCGACCTGCTCCTTGAACAGGGCGCAAAGGAAATTCTCGACGAAGTCTTCGGCAACAACGAAGAGTCGTAAGCGCTTAATAAAACATCGTCCCGACAGGGAAGCATAATAAAGCGTGGCGATAAACTCGCCGCACCTCCACGCAGACTCCGTTTCAATTTTTATTTCAGCTGGACTTACCACCCCTGCCTTTTATAACATCAGGAAATGTATTACCACAAGGGAACATTCGGCGTAATCAATAGACTCGCCTCCGCATTGATATTCCTTATCATTTTTATTTACTGCGGTTCAGCCGATGCTCGGGCATTGAAGACAAACGCGGTGAAAGATTATCCGCTACGCGAGATAGATAGACCGCTTACGATGCCTTCGCAATTGACCGATATCGGCTTTTCTTTTTTATCGGGAAAAAACTCATCCGGCGCGGAAGATGCCTGGGTTGGAATGTTCATGAATTGGCACATCGGAATTACGGACAACATTGAGATGGAAAATCTCGGTCTCAACTACTCCGGCAAGCTTTACGAAAACGAATATCTTATCGGAGCCCATGCCCTGGGGGTCGGAATGTCAAGCGATCGATTGGTAAGTGCGCCTCTCAAAGCACAATTCAAGTTAAGACATTACGTTGACCGTAATTTCTCCCTCCTAATGGAAATAATCGAAAGGAGGATATATGAGGAAGGGGTCAATGCTGCGCAAAGCATCCGCTTTTCGGCGGGAGGGATTTTCCAGTTTACGGATAATCTCGCTCTAACAGTCAAAGCCGGCTACGGCGGGTATTTGACCGACAACAGACCGGATAACGCCAACATCGCAACGGAGCTTAACATTAACAACAGACATTACTTTGATATTACGCTTTTTGCGGGGTACAGCTTCATCGATGAAAAGGAGAGATGGGATAAAAAGTTGTTTGATGAAAACAGAAGGTCGATGGGCGGAATTCGCGCCAGCATGAAATTTTAGCCCGACGTTCCTCTCCCCTTTTTAATGAGCAACATCTTGCTGTTTTCCGGTATCCTGTTTGTCAATGCGACATAATTACGAAGAGAGAATTTCAGCGTGAGCGATGAAGAACTGACGAGCCCGCAAAATACCGTGAGAATGGCTGGCCTTATTGGAGGCGTTGTAGCCTCTGCGCTTTTTCTTTATGCATTTGACCTCGACCCGGCCCACCCGGAGATAACAAGAACCGCCGCCGTAGTTTTACTAATGGCGATATGGTGGATTACCGATGCTGTTCCTCTCTGGGCCACGGCGCTTCTCCCGGTATTC
>JAOUMJ010000072.1 GCA_029881495.1 Nitrospinota bacterium
TGCGTACTTCCCGACGTTGTTCTTCCGTCAGGTATGTATTTTCACCTGCTTTTGAACGGGCAAGACAGAAAGAGTCAGATGGTCGTGCTTCCTCAAATGTTTTTGACATTACGGTCACAGTTTCCATTATCTCCTCACTGGAGTATCCGGGATAGCTGACAACTGATCCAATAGTTCCGTTAAAAGCCTCCGGGTTGTCGGTAGTAAGCCAGTTTTCTGAAACAGCCTTTTCGTAGAACGGAGTTCCCGGGTGTGGTACAGCGATTGATGCTTGCCAGCTTGATATAAGTCCTTCGGATATCAACTTCTTTCCGAATTCAACGGTAGCCAAATCCCCTTTTTTGCTGGAGCCGGACGCGCCTATTATGAATGTGCCGTATATTTCAATTCCAAGTTTCTTCGCAGTTTCAAGGACATGGTGGATCCGATCTGCCTTCGACTTCCTGCCGATGCTCTTGCTGGTTGCAGGATCAATAGTTTCAATGCCGATTCTCAGCTTGTAGTAACCGGCTCTTTTCAAGGCTTCCAGCACCTCGTCATCAAGGAGGAGGTGGTTGGCCATAGCTTCGTAGTGGAGGTCGTTGTTGCCGGATGCGACGATTGCGTCGCACAGCTTTAAAATCCAATCCTTCTTTACGATGTGTGTCTCCTCATTGAAGAAGACACCTTCGATGCCTGGATATTTCGAGCGCAATGTCTCTATCTCGCCGATGATGCGCTCCGGGCTTCGGGCGCGCCAGTTTGGCTTTTCGTAGTAGACGTTTCCGGCTACGCAGAAATCGCATGTGTATGGGCAACCGCGCGTGGCGTGCACCTCTATGCTCCGGTAACGGGTCCATCGGCAACCGCCGGAGTAGCTGTAATCTATTCTTCGGATGTCATCGTCCTCCGGATCGGGGAGTGAATCGATATTGAGTATATGGCGGTGTGGATTTGGGTATAGACCCTGAATAGAAGACGGCTCCAGGCCGAGAAGGATATCCTTTACCGTCTCCTCATACTCTCCGATGCAGGCGTAATCATTCCCGTCCGCAAGGACCTTTTCGGGATAGACGGTCGGGTACTGCCCTGTCATTATTATCTTCGTGCCGAGCTTTGCCTTTATCGCTTTTGCGACCTTGAGGGTTTCGCCGTAAGTAACGGTATCCGCTTCGAAGACGACGTAATCGGGCTTTTCATATTCGAGGTAGCGGAGGTAGTCGTCCGTTGTAAATCTGAGCCACGTGCCGTCCACCATCTTCACGTTCGCGTTCGGCAGATCCCTCTTTAGCAAGGAAGAGAGGTAGGCAAGTTCATAAGGGAAGAAGATGAATACGGGGTAATCCTGAAAGAGGGATGTCCACCTGCTCGGGAATGGGCAAGGGTAGCGGTTACCGGAAAACCTGCCTGGCGCGGTGGCGATCACAACTTTCAAATCAAATCTCTCCTTTGCATAACAGCTTTATGTCGATGAACTGAAATTCATCGTTATATGCCCAATACATCCTTGTCGGCATTTTGGCCGCAAAGTTTATGACGTTGCTATAGTACCTGAAATCCTTCTGTGTGATTGAGCAAACTACAGCATCGTACTTTTTCTTCCCGTTAATAGCCATCGCCGCTGTAGCGGGATTAAATATATTCGCCGGAAGGGGGAGGAAGTTTATATTTTCTCCCAGCCCTTCCATGACAACGCCAGGCTGAATAACCACATCTATCTCGCACTCCGGCGCGATGGCGCGAAGAGCCTTGATACAGCTGGTGGAGTGTTCCATCGGTGATGACCTCAGATAGAGGACGCTCTTCAGGTTTTCGTTCATGAGGTCGTGGATGGAGAGTGTTTTCAGCTTGTCATGAAAAAGCGGTCTCAGTTTTCTCGGCTTTTGAAAGAAGTTCGCGAGCGGCTTTAGAACCTTCTCCCAGTAGAACTCTTTTCTGATATTTTCGATATTCTTCTTTATGGATTTTGTAAGCGATGGACGGGTGGCGAGTAGCCTGATCTTCTCCGCGAGAGCTTTATCATTACCGTAC